>JAEWEJ010000117.1 GCA_023389455.1 Actinomycetes bacterium
CGTCGGTCTGCAGACCGACGATGACCTCGTTGTCCTCGTCGATGTAGCCGGGGGCGTGCGAGGTGATCGTGGAGGGGGTCGACGGGTCGACGTCGTACACGCCCTTCTCGCGCTCGACGGGGAACATCTGCGACAGCTTGTCCCAGATGCCCGTCGTGCGGGCCGTGGGACCGGCGAGGAAGCTCGCGTCACCCTCGTACGGCGTGTAGTTCCGCTGGATGAAGTCTCGGACGTCGACCTGGTCGGTCCACGGTCCGGTGACGAAGCCCTCCCAGGCCGCCGGTACGGCGGTGTCGCTGCGGTCGCTGGGTGCGGCGGTGGTGGTCATCAGGCTCTCCCTGGTTCGGGGTCGATGAGGACGACGCTACGGACCAAATGATGGGATGTCTTGGGACCTCGGTCCTCGCAGGTCACGAGCCCAGGTGACCCCCGCCACACGTGCGCGTCAGGAGTCGGCGTGCAGGGCCGCGAGCACGTCCCCGGCGACGTCGTGCGGCTTCAGCCGCAGCTCGTCGACGATCTCGTCGCGTGAGGCGTGCTGCAGGAACACCGCGGGCACGCCGAACGACTGCACGGGCGTCGCCACGTTCGCCTCGCGGGCCCGCTGACCCAGCAGCGCCCCGACGCCGCCGTCGACCAGGCCGTCCTCGAGCGTCACCACGTGGTCGTGCTCCCCCGCGAGCTTCACGAGCGCCGCCGGCACCGGCAGCACCCAGCGGGGGTCGACCACCGTCACGGTGGCGCCGTGCCCGGCCAGCAGCTCGCCCACGGACAGCGCCGTGGGGACCATCGACCCGACGCCGACGACCAGCACGCGCGGCCCCTCGCCCTCGTGGCGCGCCAGGACGTCCACCCCGTCGACGTCCTCGAGGGCGACGACCGGGTCCCCCATCGTGCCCTTCGGGTAGCGCACGACCGTCGGCGCGTCGTCGACGTCGACCGCCTGCCGCAGCGCGGCGCGCAGCGTCGGCTCGTCGCGCGGCGCCGCGAGGCGCAGCCCGGGCACGATCGACAGCAGCGCGAGGTCCCACATGCCGTTGTGGCTGGCCCCGTCGTCGCCGGTGATGCCGGCGCGGTCGAGCACGAACGTGACGCCCGCGCGGTGCAGCGCGACGTCCATGAGCACCTGGTCGAACGCACGGTTGAGGAACGTGGCGTACACGGCGACCACCGGGTGCAGACCCGCGTACGCCATGCCGGCGGCCGACGTGGCCGCGTGCTGCTCGGCGATCCCGACGTCGAACACCCGCTCGGGGAACTCCGCCGCGAACGGCGCCAGGCCGACGGGCTGGAGCATGGCCGCGGTGATGGCGACGACGTCGGGCCGGCGACGCCCGATGCGCACGATCTCGTCGGCGAACACGCTGGTCCAGCCGAAGCGCGACGGCGCCAGCGGCAGCCCGGTCTCGGGGTGGATCCGCCCGACGGCGTGGAACCGGTCGGCGACGTCCTGCTCGGCCGGCGTGTAGCCCCGGCCCTTCTCGGTGATGACGTGGACGATGACCGGGCCGCCGAACGCCCGCGCCCGGCGCAGCGCGCGCTCGACCGCCTGCTCGTCGTGCCCGTCGACCGGGCCGACGTACTTCAGCCCCAGGTCCTCGAACATGCCCTGCGGCGCGACGACGTCCTTGATGCCCTTCTTCAGGCCGTGCAGCGCCTCGTAGGCCAGGCGCCCGGGCGGGCCGGAGCGCCGCAGCGTCGTCTTGCCCCACGTCAGCACCGACTCGTAGCCCTGCGTGGTCCGCAGGGAGTCCAGGTGCTGGGCGAGGCCGCCGATCGTCGGCGCGTACGACCGCCCGTTGTCGTTGACGACGATCACGAGCCGCCGGTCCACGCCCGCGGCGATGTTGTTCAGCGCCTCCCAGGCCATGCCGCCGGTGAGGGCACCGTCACCGATGACGGCGACCGTGTGCCGGTCGGCCTCGCCACGCAGCTCGCGGGCCTTGGCGATCCCGTCGGCCCACGACAGGGCGGTCGACGCGTGCGAGTTCTCGACGACGTCGTGCTCGGACTCCGCGCGGCTGGGGTAGCCCGACATGCCGCCGCGGCGACGCAGGGACGAGAAGTCCTGCCGCCCGGTCAGCAGCTTGTGGACGTAGGCCTGGTGCCCGGTGTCGAACACGATCGTGTCGCGCGGGGAGTCGAAGACCCGGTGCAGCGCGATGGACAGCTCGACGACGCCGAGGTTCGGACCGAGGTGCCCACCGGTGCGCGAGACCTGGTCGACGAGGAACGCGCGGATCTCCTCCGCGAGCGCGTCGACCTGCTCCGTCGTGAGCCGACGCACGTCCTGCGGCGACGAGATGCCTTCGAGCAGCCCCACCTGGGCCTCCTTCGTGCCGGTCCTCCGGCTGTGTGCCGACGGTTGCCGGACGTCCCACTCTAGGTCCCGCGCAGCGGTCCGTCCTGCCCCGCGGCGCTGCCCCGCCGGGCCCGCCACCGGCGCCTGAGCACCACGAGGGCCCAGACCGCGAGCGCGAGGACCACCAGGACGAGCGCCGGGAGGAAGATCGCGACCAGGCTCAGACCGACGGAGGCCCCGTCCTCGATCGTCGACACGACGGGTGCACCGAGGCCGCCGGTACCGGCGTTGACGACGGGCCGGGCGGTGGCCTTGCCGGCGTGCACGAGCCCGGCCACTGCGATGCCCGCGACGACCGGCACCCACGGGTTCTCCTGCACCCAGGACGACCCCTCGAGCTCGTGGGCGGCGGACGTCGCGGCGAAGACGATGCCGCCGGTCGCCGGGCGGATGAACGTCTGGACCGCGTCGTTGACGGTGTCCACGGCCGGGACCTTGTCCAGCACGACGTCGGCGAGCAGCAGCACCGCCCCGACACCGATCGCCCAGCCGCTCTGCATCCACTCCAGGCCCGCGGGCAGCACCACGAGGTCCGTGAACCGCGCGAGGAGCACCACCAGCAGGAACGGGATGTACGCGTTGAGGCCCGCCGCGGCCGACAGGCCGATCCCCGTGAGCGCGACCAGCATGTGCGGGAGACTACCGGCGGTGCCCGGCTCGCCGGGCCCGGGGTCGCGCCAGCGGCCGGATCGTTAGGATTCCTGGGAAAGGGGTCCCTCATGCGCTTCCTCGACGGCCACACGGCCTCGTCCGACCTCACGTACGGCGACGTGTTCCTCGTCCCGTCCCGCTCGGAGGTCACCTCCCGCTTCGACGTCGACCTGTCCTCGAGCGACGGCACGGGGACGACCATCCCCGTGGTCGTCGCGAACATGACCGCCGTCGCCGGCCGCCGCATGGCCGAGACGGTCGCGCGGCGCGGCGGCATCGCGGTGCTCCCGCAGGACACGCCCACCGACGTGGTCCGCAAGGTCGTCTCCTCGGTGAAGGAGCGGCACCCCGTCGTGGAGACGGCGACGGTGGTGGCGCGCGACGACACCGTGCACACCGCGCTCACGCTCATCGCCAAGCGCTCGCACGGCGCGGCCGTCGTCGTCGACGACGGGCGGCCCGTGGGCGTCGTGACGGAGGCGGACTGCCGTGACGTCGACATGTTCACGCAGGTCGACCAGGTGATGACCCCGGACCCCACGACCGTGGACCTGGCCGTCATCGAGCAGGGTGGAGCACACGGCCTGGAGGACGCGTACGAGCAGCTGCACCGCTCGCGGCGCCGCTTCTCCCCCGTCGTGTCCGACGGGCGCCTGGTGGGCGTGCTGACGCGCGTCGGCGCGCTGCGCTCGTCGATCTACACGCCCGCGCTCGACGCGCAGGGCCGGCTGCGCATCGCCGCCGCGGTGGGCATCAACGGCGACGTCAAGGCCAAGGCGGCCGACCTGCTCGACTCCGGCGTCGACGTGCTCGTGGTCGACACGGCGCACGGCCACCAGCGCAAGATGCTCGACGCGCTGGCCGCGGTGCGGGCGCTCGACCCGCAGGTGCCGGTCGTCGCGGGCAACGTGGTGACCGCCCAGGGCGTGCGGGACCTCGTGGAGGCGGGTGCCGACATCGTGAAGGTGGGTGTCGGACCGGGTGCCATGTGCACGACCCGCATGATGACGGCGGTGGGCCGCCCGCAGTTCTCGGCGGTGCTCGAGTGCGCGGCGGAGGCGCGCCGTCTGGGGCGGCACGTGTGGGCCGACGGCGGCGTGCGGCACCCGCGCGACGTCGCCCTCGCCCTGGCCGCGGGTGCCTCGCAGGTCATGGTGGGCTCGTGGTTCGCCGGGACGCACGAGTCGCCCGGCGACATGCGCACCGACAGCGAGGGCCGGCTGTACAAGGAGAGCTTCGGGATGGCGTCGGCGCGCGCCGTGGCCGCCCGCACGCAGGGCGGCTCGGCGTTCGAGCGCGCCCGCAAGGGCCTGTACGAGGAGGGCATCTCGCACTCGCGGATGTACCTCGACCCGCGTCGTCCGGGCGTCGAGGACCTGCTCGACCAGATCACCGCCGGCGTGCGCTCGGCGGCGACCTACGTCGGTGCGACGAACCTCGAGGAGCTCCACGAGCGGGCGGTCGTCGGCATCCAGTCCGCCGCGGGGTACGACGAGGGTCGTCCCCTGCCCGACGGCTGGTGAGCCGCGTGCGCCCGGTGCTGGTGATCACGCACGCGCCGCACGAGGGGCCGGGGGCGATCACCCGCGCGCTGGACGTGCCGTACACGGTGCGGACGGTGCTCGACGTCGCCGAGCCGCGGCTGCCGGCGCTGTCGGACGTCTCGGGCGTCGTCGTCATGGGCGGGGCGATGGACGCCGACGACGTCGCCGGGCACCCGGGCCTCGCCGCCGAGCGGGGGCTCCTGGCGGCCGCGGTCGACGCCGACGTGCCCGTGCTGGCCGTCTGCCTGGGGCACCAGCTGCTGGCGCTCGCGCTGGGCGCACGGCTGCACCGCCGCACGTCCCACGAGGTCGGCTTCGCGCCCGTGCGCGTCGTCGCGGACGACCCGGTCCTGGGTGGGCTGGGCCGTGCCGGGGCGGAGCCGACGGTGCTGCACTGGCACAGCGACGAGGTGGACCTGCCCGACGGGGCGACGCTCCTGGCGTCCACCGACGCCACCCAGGTGCAGGCGTTCCGCGCCGGCAGCGCGCTGGGCGTGCAGTTCCACCCCGAGCTCGACGTGGCCATGCTCGACCTCTGGCTGGCCACGCCCGACACGGTCGACGGCATGGCGGACGACGAGGTCGAGGCGATCCGTGCCGGTGGTGCGCGCCACCTGCCGGCGCTGGCGCCCGCCGCGCTGCGGGTCTTCTCGGCCTTCGCCGACCAGGTCAGAGCCCGCGGGTGAGCCCCACGGACGCGGCGGGCGCCCGCGCGGACCTGCTGCGCGTGGCCCGCGACGGGATCTCCTGGCCAGGCGACCCCGCCCTGCTCGCCCGCAGCGGCGGGGCACGCCGCTCGGCGGTCCTCGTCCTGTTCGGCGCGCTGGACGACGCCCCGGCCCGGGCCGGCTCGCCGCACGTGCCGGCCGACCTCGACGTCCTGCTGCACCGCCGGGCGGCGACCCTGTCGCACCACCCCGGCCAGGTCGCGTTCCCCGGCGGCGGCATCGACCCGCAGGACGACGGCCCCGTGGCGGCCGCGCTGCGCGAGGCGGTCGAGGAGACCGGCCTCGACCCGTCGGGCGTCGAGGTGCTCGGCACCCTCGCCGACGTCCCGCTGCCCGTCAGCGACAACCTCGTGACCCCCGTGCTGGCGTGGTGGGCCCGCCCCTCGCCGGTCGTGGCGGTGGACCACCGCGAGGCCGTGGACGTCTTCCGGGCGCCGGTGGCCGACCTCGTGGACCCCGCGCGCCGCGGCGTCGTCGTGCACCCCGCGGGTCAGGGACGGGTGCGCACACCCGCCTTCGAGCTCGACGGGGGTGTCGTCGTGTGGGGCTTCACCGCGCTCGTGCTGGCGGGCGTGCTCGACGCCGCGGCCTGGTCGGTCCCGTGGGACCGCTCGCGGGTCGTCGTCCCCTGACGGCTCGGCCCGTCAGCGCCGCGCAGGTCACGGCGCGGCGCCGACGCGACCTCAGCCGCGGCCGGTGAGCTCGACGGCCTGGACCTGAGCCCTGACCGACAGCTCGGCGGCCTTGAACGCGTGCTCCTGGGTCATGGCGTTCTCGGTGCGGTTCAGGCAGTCGAGGACCAGCTCACCGAAGTACGGGTAGCCGACCTCGCCCGCGAGGTGGAACACCGTCTCCTCCTGGCCGTTCGCGAGGTACAGGTGGCCGCCGGTGGACTGCGGGTCCCCGAGCTGCATGTACTTGCGCTGCTCGATGAACCCCTCGGTGCCCAGGATGATCGTGCGACCGTCACCCCACGTCTGCAGGCCGTCCGGGGTGAACCAGTCGCAGCGGAAGTAGCCGGTGGCGCCGTTGTCCATGACGAGCATCGCGTCGCCGAAGTCGTCGAGACCCGGGTGCTCGGGGTGGTGGTAGTTCGCGATCTGCGACCGGACGACCTCGCCGTCCGAGGCACCGGTGTAGTGCAGGATCTGCTCGATCTGGTGCGAGCCGATGTCGCACAGGATGCCGCCGTACCGCTCCTTCTCGAAGAACCAGTCGGGGCGTCCCGTGCCGAGCCGGTGCGGGCCAGTGCCGATGACCTGCAGGACGCGCCCGATCGCGCCCTGGGCGATCAGCTGCGACGCGAACACGGCCGTCTCCACGTGCAGCCGCTCCGAGTAGTACACGGCGTACGTGCGCCCCGTCCGGGCGACGGCGTCCTTCGCGGCGGCGAGCTGCTCGAGCGTGGTCAGCGGCGCCTTGTCGGTGAAGTAGTCCTTGCCCGCCTCCATGACGCGGATGCCCAGGGCGCAGCGCTCGGAGGTGACGGCGGCGGCGGCGACGAGGTGCACGGCGGGGTCGTCGAGCACCTCGGCCTCGCTGCGCGCGATCCTGACGCCGGGGTGGTGGGCGGCGAAGGCCGCGGTCCTGCGCGGGTCCGGGTCGTAGACCCAGGCCAGCTCGGCGCCCGCACCGATCAGGCCGTCGACCTGGCCGTGGATGTGCCCGTGGTCCAGGCCGATGGCGGCGATGGTGAACTCCCCCGGTCCCACGACGGGTGCGGGGACAGGGTCGGGGGCGTAGGTGGAGCCGTCGGTCCTGCTCATCGGGCGTGCTCCTCGGACGTCGGGGCCTGCAGCGCCGCAGGCCGGGGCTGAGGTCGGCGCGGCGCCGGCCGCACCACGGGGGCGATGCCGGTTCAGGCGTGCGGACCGGGCGAGCCGCCGAGGGAGATCACGCCCTCCTGCGACGCCACCGCGCCGGTCTTCTCGTGGTAGCGCGGCGCCCGTGCGAGGAGGGCCTCGCCGGTGTACCACGGGGACGCGGGGTCGAGCGGCAGGTCGACGGGCCGGCGCTCGATCGCGGCCTGGTAGACGGCGGTGACCACCTCGACCGTGCGGCGCCCGTCCTCACCCGTGATCGCGGGTGGACGGCCGGCGACGAGCGCGGCGACCACGTCACCGATCTGGCCCGCGTGCCCCTCGTGGGCGAGCGGACGGCGGTCCGCGACGAGCCGCTCGATGCGGGCGACGAGCTCGGCGTTGCCACCGCGTGCCGGGAAGCCGTTGGGCTGGGCGGACTCCGCCCGCACCGACCACGGCTGGGCGACGGCGGCGTCGCGGCCCTGGACCGCGAAGGCCTGCTCCTCGCCGTGGTGGACGACAGACGCCGTCAGGGTCGCGATCGTCCGCTCCCACTCGAGCAGCGCGACCGAGAGGTCCTCGACCTCGGAGATGTCGTGCCAGGCGTTCGTCATGACCGCCGTGACCCGCTCGGGACGGCCGAGCATCCACAGCAGCAGGTCGATGTGGTGGATGGCGTGGTTGAGCGTGGGGCCGCCACCCTCGGACTGCCAGGTGCCCCGCCAGTCCAGGTCGTAGTACGGCGTGCCCCGCCACCACGCGGAGTCGACACGGACGTGCGACACCGGTCCGAGCAGCCCCGAGTCGACCGTCTCCTTCACCGCGGCCAGGTCGTCGCGGAACCGGTTCTGCGCGACCACGCTGAGCGTCCTCCCGGCCTCGCGCGCGGCCGCGAGCATCTCGTCGCAGGCGGCGACCGAGGGTGCCATCGGCTTCTCGACGAGGACGTGCTTGCCCGAGCGCAGCAGGTCCACCGTGAGGGACCGGTGCGACGACGGCGGTGTGCACACGCTCACCAGGTCGACGTCGTCACGTCCCAGGAGCTCCTCGGAGGTGACGACGTCGGCGTCGACGAGACCGAAGGCGGCCTTCGTGTCGTGCGCCCGGGACGCCACGACGTCGTGCAGCGCGACGACGCGGCACTCCTCGGGGAACGCCGCGTACCCGGCGAGGTGCGCCGCCGCGATGCCGCCGGTACCGACGACGCCGATGTTCAGCATGGTCCGAGCTCCTTGGTGCCGACGTGCGTGCTGTCGACGCATGAAGTGATACGTATCAGCAGTGATACGTATCACGGTAGGATGCGGGTCACGGGTGCACTCGTCAAGCCGTCACGCCGGGGCCGCCCCGGCCCGCCGGGGTCCACCTGCAGCGGAGGATCGACATGGACGCACCGCGGGCCACCAGCCGCGACGTCGCACGCCTGGCGGGCGTGGCGCAGTCGACCGTCTCCTACGTGCTCGCCGGCAAGGGGTCGATCTCCCCCGCGACGCGCGAGCGCGTCCTGCGGGCGGCCGAGCAGCTGCACTACCGGCCGAACCTCGCCGCCCGCGCGATGCGCACCCGCCGCACGGGACGCGTGGCGGCCGCGATGGGCCTGCCGGCCTACGACCCCGCTGCCATGCTCGCGGGCGCCTCGGCCGCGGCGCAGGCCGCGGGCTACGCCATGGACGTCCTCCACGTCGACGGCAGCGTCGAGACCCGCTCCGAGCGCGTCCTCGAGCTCGCGCGGTCCGGTCAGTTCGAGGGGGTCCTCTCCTTCACCCCGCTCCTGTCCGCCGTCCGGGAGCACGCGCCGACCGGCGTCCCCGTCGTGGTGTCCGAGACGTTCGACGACGACATGCACGCCGCCGGGGACCTCGTCGACGCCTCACCGGTCGTGACGTTCGTCGAGCACCTGGCCGCCCTCGGGCACACGCGCTTCCTCCACGTCGCGGGCCCGCGCCAGTACGCCTCCGCCGTGGCACGGCGTGACGCGTACCAGGCGACCGTCGAGCGCCTCGGCGTGACGTCGCTCGGCGTGGTCGAGGGCGACTGGTCCGGCCGGACGGGTCTGGACGCGATCAGGTCGCTGCCCGACCACGCACCGCCCCTCGCCGTCATCGCGAGCAACGACCTCGTCGCCGTCGGCGTGATGCGGGGTGCCGCGGAGCGCGGCTGGTCCGTGCCCGGGGACGTCAGTGTCACCGGGTGGGACAACGCCGCCGTCGGGCCCTACCTGACGCCGTCGCTCACCACCGTCGACACCGACCGCGCCGAGGCCGGGCGGCGCGCGATGCGGCAGCTCGTCGCCGCCCTGGACTCCGAGCCCGTGCCGCACGGCCTGCCTGCGCTCACCACCGTCGTCTGGCGGGAGTCGACCGCCCCGCCCGCGGACCGGGACGCTCGCTCCTGACGTAACGTCACCCCGTGACGACGCCCCCGCCGCCCCGCCACCCGAAGATCGAGGTCGACGTCGACGCGGACCTCGCCCACGCGCTGCTGGCCGAGCAGCACCCGGACCTCGCGCACCTCCCGCTGCACGGGCGCACGTTCGGCTGGGACAACCTCACGTGGCGCCTCGGCGAGGACCTCGCGCTGCGGTTCCCCGTGCGGGAGACGTCGTCGACGCTCGTCGAGCGCGAGCAGCGGTGGCTGCCCGTCCTCGCGGACCGCCTGCCGGTCCCCGTCCCCCGCCCCGTCCGCGACGGCCGCCCGGGGCTCGGCTACCCGTGGTCGTGGAGCGTCGTGCCGTGGCTGCCCGGCGCACCGGTGGCCGCGACGCCGGTCGCCGACCGCACGGACTGGGCGACGGAGCTCGCCGACGCGCTGGCCGCGCTGCACCACCCCGCGCCGCCCGACGCGCCCACCAACCCGTACCGGGGCGTGCCCCTCGCGCACCGGTACGACGTGGTGGTGGCGCGCCTGACGGCCGACGTCCCGCACGCCGACGCCCTGCGCGACGCGCTCGGCGCGGGCCTGGCGGCGCCCGCGTGGGACCGGGACCCCGTCTGGGTCCACGGCGACCCGCACCCGGGCAACCTCGTGGCCGCGGACGGTCACCTCACCGGCCTGATCGACTTCGGCGACCTCTGCTCCGGCGACCCCGCGAGCGACCTCGCGACCGCATGGATGACGTTCGACGCGGCCGGGCGGACGGCCTTCGTGGCCCGCACGCAGGAGACCCACCGCTGGGACGCCGCGACGTGGGTCCGGGCACGGGCCTGGGCGGCGTCGTACGTCCCGGTCCTGCTCGCGCACCCCGAGGAGTACCCGCTGATGGCCGCCGTGGGGCACCACACCGCGGAGCAGGTCGCCGGCTGACAGGTCCGCACACGTGCGCGGCGCGCACCGCCCCACGTCGCCGAGGGGGCGCCCCGCAGTGCGGGACGCCCCCTCGGGGAGCTGCGGCGGGCGTGGGTCAGGCGACCCCGGCCACCTGGCGCAGCACGTACTGCAGGATGCCGCCGTTGCGGTAGTAGTCCGCCTCGCCGGGGGTGTCGATGCGCACGACGGCGTCGAACTCGACGACCGCACCGTCGGGCTTGGTGGCCGTGACCTTCACCGTGCGCGGCGTCGTGCCCTCGTTGAGCGCGGTGACGCCGGCGATGTCGAACGTCTCCGAGCCGTCCAGGCCGAGGGAGTCCGCCGACTCGCCCTCGGGGAACTGCAGCGGCAGCACGCCCATCCCGATGAGGTTGGAGCGGTGGATCCGCTCGAAGCTCTCGGTGATGACCGCGCGCACGCCCAGCAGGCGCGTGCCCTTGGCGGCCCAGTCGCGCGACGAGCCCGAGCCGTACTCCTTGCCGCCGAGGATCACGAGCGGCACGCCGGCGGCCTGGTAGGCCTGCGACGCGTCGTAGATCGTCGTCTGCTCGGTGCCGCCCTCGAGCCAGTTGACCGTGAAGCCACCCTCGACGCCGGGCACCAGCTGGTTGCGCAGCCGGATGTTGGCGAACGTGCCACGGATCATGACCTCGTGGTTGCCGCGGCGCGAGCCGTAGGAGTTGAAGTCACGCCGCTCGACGCCGTGCTCCGCGAGGTACTGGCCCGCCGGGCTGTCCGCCTTGATGGAGCCGGCGGGGCTGATGTGGTCGGTCGTCACGGAGTCGCCCAGCTTGGCCAGCACGCGGGCACCGGAGATGTCCGTGACGGGCTCCGGCGTCGCGCCCATGCCCTCGAAGTACGGGGGCTTGCGGACGTACGTGGACTCGGCGTCCCAGTCGAAGACGTTGCCCTCGGGCGTCGGCAGCGCACGCCACCGGTCGTCGCCCGCGAACACGTCGGCGTAGTCGGACTCGAACATCTGGCGGTCGATCGACGCGTCGATCGTCGCCTGCACGTCCTGAGGCGACGGCCAGATGTCCCGCAGGAACACCTGCTCGCCCGTCTCGGTGGTGCCCAGGGGCTCGTTCTCGAAGTCGAAGTCCATCGTCCCGGCCAGCGCGTACGCGATGACCAGCGGCGGCGACGCGAGGTAGTTCATCTTCACGTCGGGGTTGATGCGGCCCTCGAAGTTGCGGTTGCCCGAGAGCACCGACACGACCGACAGGTCGTGCTCGTTGACGGCGGCCGAGATCTCGTCGGCGAGCGGCCCGGAGTTGCCGATGCAGGTGGCGCAGCCGTAGCCGACCAGGTGGAAGCCCAGCTTCTCGAGCGCCGGCCACAGACCGGCCTTCTCGTAGTAGTTCGTGACGACCTGCGAGCCGGGCGCCATCGACGTCTTGACCCACGGCTTGGCCGACAGGCCCTTCTCGACCGCGTTGCGCGCGAGCAGCGCCGCGGCGAGCATGACCGACGGGTTCGACGTGTTGGTGCAGCTCGTGATCGACGCGATCACGACGTGCCCGTGGTCGAGCTCGGTCGTCGTCCCGTCCGCGAGCGCGACGGGCACGCGCTTGTGCGGGCGCCCGGCGGTGTCCCCGCCCTCGACGTGCGCGGGCTTGTCCGAGCCGTCCGCGTGCTCGCCGGCGGCGATCGGGTCGGACGCCGGGAACGTCTCGGCGACCGACTCGTCCAGGCCGGTGAACGACGCAGCCTCGTGCGGGTCGACGTAGTCGAGGATCGTCGTGGCGAACGACTGCTTCGCCTCGGAGAGCTCGATGCGGTCCTGCGGGCGCTTCGGGCCGGCGATCGACGGGACGACGCTCGACAGGTCCAGCTCGAGGTACTCGGAGAACACGGGCTCCACGTAGCCGGGCGCGGCCGGGTCGTGCCACAGGCCCTGCTCCTTGGCGTACGCCTCGACGAGCGCGAGCTGCTCCTCGGAGCGGCCGGTCAGACGCAGGTAGTCCATCGTCACGCCGTCGATCGGGAAGATCGCGGCGGTGGAGCCGAACTCGGGGCTCATGTTGCCGATGGTCGCGCGGTTGGCCAGGGGCACGGACGCGACGCCGTCGCCGTAGAACTCGACGAACTTGCCGACGACACCGTGCTGGCGCAGCTGCTGCGTGATCGTCAGGACGACGTCGGTGGCGGTCACGCCGGACGGGATGGTGCCCGTGAGCTTGAAGCCGACGACGCGTGGGATGAGCATCGACACGGGCTGGCCGAGCATGGCCGCCTCGGCCTCGATGCCGCCGACGCCCCAGCCGAGCACGCCCAGGCCGTTGACCATCGTGGTGTGCGAGTCGGTGCCGACGCAGGTGTCGGGGTACGCCTTGCCGTCGCGCACCATGACGACGCGCGCCAGGTACTCGATGTTGACCTGGTGCACGATGCCGGTGCCCGGCGGGACGACCTTGAAGTCGTCGAAGGCCGTCTGGCCCCACCGCAGGAACTGGTACCGCTCGAAGTTGCGCTCGTACTCGAGCTCGACGTTGCGGGCGAAGGCGTCGCGGCGGCCGGCGACGTCGATCTGCACGGAGTGGTCGATGACCAGCTCGGCGGGCGCCAGGGGGTTGATCCGCTCGGGGTCGCCACCGAGGTCGGCCACGGCCTCGCGCATCGTGGCGAGGTCGACGACGCAGGGCACGCCCGTGAAGTCCTGCATGATGACGCGCGCCGGCGTGAACTGGATCTCGGTGTCGGGCTGCGCCTGCGGGTCCCAGCCGGCGAGCGCCCGCACGTGGTCCGCCGTGATGTTGGCGCCGTCCTCCGTGCGCAGCAGGTTCTCGGCGAGGATCTTCAGGCTGTAGGGCAGCCGCTCCACGCCGGGGACGGCCCCGAGCCGGTAGATCTCGTACGAGGAGTCACCGACCTCGAGAGTTCCCTTCGATCCGAAGCTGTCGACGCTGCTCACTGGCGCTCCTTCGCTGACGTGTGTCCGGGTGCACGCATCCCGGCGGTCGGGCCCCTGCCCGCGGCCCAGCCTAGGACGCGGGCGGGCGGCTGCTCGTGCAAGTATCTTGATGTCGAGATAGATGGTACCCCGTCGGGACCGTGCCGCGCACGGGCCGACACGCCCCGACACCACGAGGGGCGGCCCCACCGGGACCACCCCTCGTCAGCAGGTCGGCACGTCAGCCCGCGTCGCCCTCCCGGCTCGCCCGCAGCGCCTCGGCCGCCTTGCGCTCGGCCTCGACGGCGCGCTCGTGCGCCCGCGGGTCGTAGTCGGGCGTGCCCTGCTTGTGCAGCTCCTGGTTCGCGATGCGGCTCGCCTCCGCGAGCCGGCTGGCGGGGTCCTGCGACTCGGCCATCGTCCGCTCCTGTCGTTCGGTCCGCGACGGGGTCCGTCGGGGCCCGGCCGGCCGGGCCCGCCACCACGCTAGGCCCGCCCCGGACGCCCCGCGCGGCGGCGCCCTCAGCGGTCGAGGACCGCGACGGCCTCCAGGTGGTGCGTCATGGGGAAGAGGTCGTGGCCCGTGATCGTCACGTCCGACCAGCCCCGCTCGCCGAGCAGCGCCACGTCGCGCGCGAGCGCCGCGGGGTCGCACGCCACGTACACGATGCGGCGCGGGCGCAGCGCGGCGATCGCGTCGACGACCTTGCGACCGGCGCCCGTGCGCGGCGGGTCCAGCACCACGA
>JAEWEJ010000287.1 GCA_023389455.1 Actinomycetes bacterium
AGCTGGACATGACGCCCGAGAAGGTCGTCGAGGTCCAGAAGTACGGCCGCGAGCCGATCTCGCTGCACACCCCGCTCGGCGAGGACGGCGACAGCGAGTTCGGTGACCTCATCGAGGACTCCGAGGCCGTCGTCCCGGCGGACGCCGTGAGCTTCACGCTCCTGCAGGAGCAGCTCCACCAGGTCCTGGACACGCTGTCCGAGCGTGAGGCGGGCGTGGTCTCGATGCGCTTCGGCCTGACCGACGGCCAGCCCAAGACGCTCGACGAGATCGGCAAGGTCTACGGCGTGACGCGTGAGCGCATCCGTCAGATCGAGTCCAAGACGATGTCGAAGCTGCGGCACCCGTCGCGCTCGCAGGTCCTGCGCGACTACCTGGACTGACGCTGGACCGACGCCCGGTCGTCCGACCGTCGCACGAGAGCCCGGCCCCGAGGGGCCGGGCTCTCGTCATGTCGGGAGCGTGCGGGACGGGTGGTGCCCCCGGGGCGGTCGTGCGGTGGGCGCACCGCCGACCTCGGGCGTCCGCGGCGTCCGTGGGCCGAGCGGGCCGGTCGGGTGGCGCTCGACCCGCCCCGGTGCACGACGAGGGCCCCGGACCGTGCGGTCCGGGGCCCTCGTGGCTCTCGTGCGTTGCTGGTCGGTCAGCCGGCGGCACCTGCGCCGGCGCCGTGCTCCGCGAGCAGGCGGTCCGTCTCGTCCTGGACGTGCGTCGCGACGGTGGAGAACTTCGGTGCGTGCTCGCGCGCATGGTGCGCGCAGAACAGCAGCTCACCGACCGGGAGCACGACGCGGACGTACGCCTGTGCGTTGCAGCGGTCGCAGCGGTCGGCGGCCGTCAGCGGGGTCGTGGGTTCGATCGTCGTCCCTGTCACATCTCCATACAACCACCCGGTCCGCGGTTCCATGTCATCAGGACGCACCGGTTCGCTGTCTGCGTACAAGATCGTGACATCCGCCGCGGCGCGGCACGGCGGACGAAGCGCACGCCGCGGGCGCGACTACGATCGGCGCCGTGACGACGACCTCCGCCCAAGCCGGCTACACCGCGCGCCACCTGTCGGTGCTCGAGGGTCTCGAGGCCGTGCGCAAGCGTCCCGGCATGTACATCGGCACCACCGACAGCCGCGGCCTGATGCACTGCCTGTGGGAGATCATCGACAACTCGGTCGACGAGGCGCTCGGCGGGCACGGCGACCGGATCGAGGTCGTGCTGCACGCGGACTCCTCCGTCGAGGTGCGTGACAACGGCCGCGGCATCCCCGTGGACGTCGAGCCGAAGACCGGGCTCACGGGTGTCGAGGTCGTGCTCACCAAGCTGCACGCGGGCGGCAAGTTCGGCGGTGGCTCCTACGCCGCGTCGGGCGGCCTGCACGGCGTCGGGGCGTCCGTGGTCAACGCGCTCTCCTCGCGTCTCGACGTCGAGGTCGACCGCGGCGGGCGCACGCACCGCATGACGTTCCACCGCGGCGAGCCGGGCGTCTTCGACGACAGCGCGGGCATCAGCCCCGAGTCGCCGTTCGAGCCGTTCGTCCAGGGTTCCGAGCTCGCGGTCGTGGGCAAGGTCGCCAAGGGCGTCAGCGGGACCCGTGTGCGGTACTGGGCCGATCGGCAGATCTTCCCCAAGACGGCCGTCTTCTCGTACGACGAGCTCGTGACCCGCGCCCGTCAGACGAGCTTCCTCGTCCCGGGGCTGGCCATCACGGTGCGCGACGAGCGCGTGCTGGCCGGGACGCCGGGGGAGCACGGCCCCCACGAGGAGACGTTCCTGCACACCGGGGGGGTCGTCGACTTCGTCGACCACCTGTCGCCCGACGCGCCCGTCACCGACACCTGGCACCTGACCGGGGAGGGCACCTTCACCGAGACCGTCCCCGTCCTGGACGACCGGGGGCACATGAGCCCGCAGGAGGTCTCGCGGACCTGCGAGGTGGACGTCGCGGTGCGCTGGGGGACCGGCTACGCCACCGAGGTCCGCAGCTTCGTCAACATCATCGCGACCCCCAAGGGTGGCACCCACCTCGCGGGGTTCGAGGCGGGGCTGCTCAAGACGGTGCGTGCCCAGGTGGCGGCCAACGCGCGGCGGCTCAAGATCTCCGCCAAGGACTCCTCGTCCGAGCGGATCGAGAAGGAGGACGTGCTCGCCGGCCTCACGGCCGTCGTCACGGTGCGCCTGGCCGAGCCGCAGTTCGAGGGCCAGACCAAGGAGGTCCTGGGCACAGGGCCCGTGCGCGGGATCGTCACCCGCGTCGTCGAGAAGGAGCTGGCAGCGCTCTTCGCGTCGTCGAAGCGTGAGCACAAGGCCCACACCGCGCTCCTGCTCGACAAGGTCGTCGGCGAGATGCGCGCCCGCGTCTCGGCGCGCAAGCAGAAGGAGATCTCGCGGCGCAAGAACGCGCTCGAGTCCTCCTCGCTGCCGGCCAAGCTCGCCGACTGCCGCATCGACGACGTCGCGCGCAGCGAGCTGTTCATCGTCGAGGGCGACAGCGCGCTGGGGACCGCCAAGCTCGCGCGCAGCTCGGACTTCCAGGCCCTGCTGCCCATCCGCGGCAAGATCCTCAACGTCCAGAAGGCCTCGATCAGCGACATGCTGAAGAACGCCGAGTGCGCGTCCATCATCCAGGTGATCGGGGCCGGGTCCGGGCGCACCTTCGACCTGGAGGCCGCGCGCTACGGCAAGATCGTGCTGATGACCGACGCCGACGTCGACGGCGCGCACATCCGCACCCTGCTGCTCACGCTGTTCTTCCGGTACATGCGCCCCCTGGTTGAGGACGGGCGCGTGTACGCCGCCGTGCCGCCGCTGCACCGCATCGAGGTGATCGGCGCGGGCTCCCGCAAGAACGAGTACGTCTACACGTACTCCGAGGCGGAGCTCACGGCCACGCTCAAGAAGCTGGACCGCTCCGGGCGGCGCTACAAGGACGACATCCAGCGCTACAAGGGCCTCGGCGAGATGGACGCCGACCAGCTGGCCGAGACGACCATGGACCCGCGGCACCGCACGCTGCGGCGTGTGCGGATCGGCGAGGCCGAGCAGGCGGCGGCCCAGGTGGAGAAGGTGTTCGAGCTGCTCATGGGCTCGGACGTGGCGCCGCGCAAGGACTTCATCGTCGCCAACGCGCACGCCCTGGACCAGTCGCGCATCGACGCCTGACGGCATCGCGCAGGACCGAGGCGGGTGGTGTGCGTCGCACACATTCCGCTGGACCGGACGCACGCGGCCCGTGAGGGTGGGGGCATGACCGACACGACCGTCCCCCTGGCCGAGCGCGCGGCGGCCCCTGGCGAGCTGCCGTTGCCCGCTCCCGACCTGGGGCTGTCCTGGCGGTCCGCGACGACGGCCGACGCCGAGGGGGTCACGGCGCTGCGCGTGCGCGCGCAGGAGGCCGACGGCCTGCCGTACCGGGCGTCGGTGGTCGAGACGACCGAGGAGCTCGCCGCCCCCTGGCGCGACCTGGGGCGTGACACGCTCCTGGGCCTCGACGCCGACGGGACGCCGCGCGCGTGGGCGCACGTCGACTCCGCCCCGGGCGACCAGCGGGTGGTGCGCGCGTTCGTCGAGGGCACGGTGGACCCGGCCTGGCGGGGACGCGGCATCGGCACGGCGCTCGTGGCGTGGTCGCAGGCGCGCGCCCGGCAGGTGCTCGCCGCGTCGGGCAAAGAGCTGCCGGCGCGGATCGCGACGTTCGCCGACGACTCGACGCCGGTCGTCGCCGCGGTGTACGCGGCCGCCGGCTTCCGGCCCATCCGCTACTACTCCGAGATGCGACGGCCGCTGGACGTCCCGCTGCCGGACGTCCCGCAGGTCGAGGGCGTCCGGGTCCTGCCCTGGGACCCTCGGTGGGACGACGCGGTGCGCGTCGCGCACAACGACGTGTTCTGCGACCACTGGGGCTCCGAGCCGCGGACGCCCGAGCAGTGGGCACAGGCGCGGTCGATGTTCGCGCCCGAGTGGTCCTTCGTCGCGCTCGACGACACGGACCGCGTGGTCGGCTACGCCGTGTCCGGCCGTTACGAGCAGGACTGGCCCGCGGCGGGCTACACCTCCGGGTACACCGAGCTGCTGGGCGTGCGACGGGAGTGGCGCGGGCGCCGCCTGGCGGTGGCCCTCCTCGCCACGGTGATGCGCGCCTACGCGGCCGAGGGCATCGAGTACGCCGAGCTCGACGTCGACACCGAGAACCCGTCGGGCGCGCACGGGCTGTACGCCGCGCTCGGGTACGAGGTCGCCCACTCCTCCACGATGCTGACGATCGAGCTGTGAGATCCGACGCCCCGGAGCCTGCCAGGGCGTCCCGGCGGGCTCCGGGCCGTTAGGGTCTGTGCCCATGACCGACGTGCTCGACCTGCAGGACGTGACGATCCGCCGAGGGGCGACGGTGATCCTGGAGGACCTGTCATGGCGGGTCCGCGAGGGTGAGCGGTGGGTGGTCCTGGGCCGCAACGGTGCCGGCAAGACGACGCTGCTCCAGGTCGCCTCGGGGCGCATGCACCCGACGTCGGGCACCGCGACCCTGCTGGGTGCGCGCATGGGGGCGACGGACGTCTTCGAGCTGCGCCCGCGCATCGGCCTGGCCAGCGCGGCGCTGGCCGACCGGATCCCCTCGGGCGAGACGGTCCGTGACGTCGTCCTCACCGCGGCGTACGGCATGACCGGACGCTGGCGCGAGTCCTACGAGGCCGTCGACGAGACGCGGGCCACCGACCTGCTGGCGGCTTTCGGCGTGGCGCACCTGGCCGAGCGCTGGTTCGGGACCCTGTCCGAGGGTGAGCGCAAGCGGGTGCAGATCGCCCGGTCCCTCATGAGCGACCCCGAGCTGCTCCTGCTGGACGAGCCCGCGGCGGGTCTGGACCTGGGCGGCCGCGAGGAGCTCGTCAGCGCGCTGGCCGAGCTCGCGCGCGACCGGCGTTCGCCCGCGCTCGTGCTGGTGACGCACCACGTCGAGGAGATCCCGCCCGGCTTCACCCACCTGCTGCTGCTGCGCGCCGGTCACGTGTTCGCGGCCGGGCCGATCGGTGAGGTGCTGACCGCGGAGAACCTGTCCGGCACGTTCGACCTGCCGCTGCGCCTCGACCACGTCGACGGGCGGTGGGCGGCGCACGCCACGGGACGTCCGACCACGTGATCGTGACGAGGCCGTGACCTGCCACCCACGGCCTCGCAAAGGGATCGCCTAGGATCGGTGCAAGGACGACGGTGACCGGCGGAGGTGGCGGCGATGGGTTGGCTCTGGTGGGTCGGTGGAGCACTGACGCTCGGGATCCTCGAGATGCTCTCGCTCGACCTCGTGCTGGTCATGTTCGCCGGCGGCGCCCTGGCCGGGGCGCTGGCCTACGCGCTCGGTGCGCCGGTCGCCGTGCAGATCCTGGTCGCCGCGCTCACGTCGATCGTCCTGCTCGTGACGCTGCGGCCCTGGCTCCTGCGGCACCTCAAGGGGCGGGTCGACCTCCCCGAGACGAACGCCGCCGCGCTGGTCGGCCGCCCGGCCGTGGTCGTGTCGACCGTCGACGGCACCACCGGTCGCGTCAAGCTGGTCGGTGAGGTGTGGAGCGCCCGGACCGCCGACGGCGGGTCGCTGCCGCCGGGCACGTCGGTCACCGTGACCAAGATCGAGGGCGCCACGGCCGTCGTCACGCCCGCGTCCGCCACCGCGGCCGGGGACACGGCCGCACCCGGCGTGGCGCCCGCCTGACTCCTGCTCGAGACAGCGGCCCGGGCCCCCGGGTCACCGTGGCCGTCCCGGTACGGGCGGCAGTACCTGCGGAGGTCCCATGAACGACGGCCCCGGCGCCGGACAGGTCGCCCTGATCATCGTCCTGCTCCTCGTCCTCGTGTTCGTCGTGGTCGCGCTCGTGCGCGCGGTGCGGATCGTGCCCCAGGCGGTCGCGATCATCGTCGAGCGCCTCGGGCGGTACAACAAGACGCTCGACGCCGGCCTGCACCTGCTGATCCCGTTCGTCGACCGGGTGCGGGCGAGCGTCGACCTGCGTGAGCAGGTCGTGTCGTTCCCGCCGCAGCCGGTGATCACCTCGGACAACCTCGTGGTGAGCATCGACACGGTCATCTACTTCCAGGTGACGTCGCCCAAGGACGCGGTCTACGAGATCGCGAACTACATCACGGGCATCGAGCAGCTGACGGTGACCACGCTGCGCAACGTCATCGGGTCGATGGACCTCGAGCAGACGCTGACGAGCCGTGACCAGATCAACGGCCAGCTGCGTGGCGTCCTGGACGAGGCCACCGGCAAGTGGGGCATCCGCGTGAACCGCGTGGAGCTCAAGGCGATCGACCCGCCCGCGTCGGTGCAGGGCTCGATGGAGCAGCAGATGCGCGCCGAGCGTGACCGCCGCGCCGCGATCCTCACGGCCGAGGGCGTCAAGCAGTCGGCGATCCTCACGGCCGAGGGTGAGAAGCAGTCGGCGATCCTGCGGGCCGAGGGTGAGGCCCAGTCGGCGATCCTGCGGGCCGAGGGTGAGGCGCGCGCGATCCTCCAGGTCTTCGACGCGGTGCACCGCGGCGACGCGGACCCCAAGCTGCTGGCCTACCAGTACCTGCAGACCCTGCCGAAGATCGCGTCGAGCCCGTCGAACAAGATGTGGTTCCTGCCGGCCGAGCTCAGCGGGGCGCTGGGATGGCTGTCCAAGGGCTTCCAGGGCGGGGGCCCGTCCGACGGCGAGTACCCGACGCGTGCCGCGGGCGACTCGCCGATCGCCGAGGGCGACCTGCCGCCGGTCTCCCTGACCGACCCGAGCGAGGCG
>JAEWEJ010000310.1 GCA_023389455.1 Actinomycetes bacterium
AGGTCGACCTCGGCGGCCGACGCGGTGCCGGCGGTCCGGCCCGGCGCCGCCTGGAAGCCCCAGTAGAGGTTCGTGTGGGCGATCACCTCCGCGGGGGAGGGCGCGCCCCACGGTGTGAGGTCCTCCGTGGTGTGCGCGTCCGAGACCAGCGTCACGTCGTACCCGCGCGTGAACGCACCGTGCGCCGTCGCGCGGATGCAGGCGTCGGTCGACGCCCCTGCGACGACGAGCCGCCCGACCCCCCGGTCGGCCAGCAGGTCCTCCAGGTCCGTGGCCTCGAACGCGTCGCCGTAGAGCTTGCGCACCACGGGCTCCCCGTCGGCGACGGCGAGCTCGGGGACGATCCGCCACGGGTCCGAGCCCAGCGGCAGCTCGTCGCTGCTGTGCTGCACCCACAGGACGTCGACGCCCTCGTCCCGCGAGCGGTCGACGAGCGCCGCGATGCGCCCCACGACGCCGTCACGGTCGTGCGCCCCGGCGAGGACGCCGTTCTGCGTGTCGATCACGATCAGGGCGGAACGCGGTCGGTTCTCGAGCGTGGTCATCAGCGGGCTCCCCCCGGTCGGGCCCGGGCCCCCTGCCCGGCCAGGCCACGCTACGACCGCCCACCGACACCGCCGCGCCCCCGCCGACCTCCCCAGGCGGGCGTCGGTCCCCGGTGGCAGGGTGTGCGCGGGAGGTGCGGTGTGCGCGCAGGGACGACGCCCGACGTGGAGCGCCGCGCGGTGCGCTCCACCTACCGCAGCCTGCGGCTCAGCGTCGTGGTGCTCCTCGCGCTCCTCGTCACGGCGGTGGTCGCCGAGGCGGTCGAGGCCGGGTGCTGGCTCGACTCCCTGAGCGCGTACTACTGGACCGGCGCGCACGACGCGTTCGTGGGCGCGCTGTGCGCCGTGGGCGCGGTCCTCGTCGTCTACACGGGGGCCGAC
The DNA here is from genome assembly GCA_023389455.1 of Actinomycetes bacterium. GTDB lineage: Bacteria > Actinomycetota > Actinomycetes > Actinomycetales > Cellulomonadaceae > Cellulomonas. The sequence goes on from JAEWEJ010000310.1 coordinate 927, forward strand.
GACCTCGAGGACGCCCTGCTCGACGTGGCCGGGTTGCTCGCGTTCGTCGTCGCACTGACCCCCACCGAGCCTGGCCCAGGCTGCGACGGGTCGCCCGCGCCCGAGGTGCCCGCGATGCTCGCCGACGCGCGCACCGGCCTCACGGCGCTCGTCGTGGCCGGTGCGTTCGCGTGGACCCTGCGCGCGGTCGTGGCCGCGCGCAGCGGGCCGCCCCGGCGGTCGTGGACGGTGGGCGCAGCGGGCGGGACGGCTGTCGCGGTGCTCGCGGTGGCTCTCCTCGTCGCGCCGGGCACCGTGGTGGCCCGCGCGCACGACGCCGCCGCGGTCCTGCTGTTCGTCGCCGTGGTGGGCGTCATGCTCCGCCACGCCTCGACCGCGCGCACCACCTCGGCCCGGTGGGCACTCGCCTACGCGCTCCTCGCCACCGCGACGCTCGTGACGCTCGCCGTCGTCGTCGTGCTGCACGCGACCGTGCCGACGTGGACGCAGTCCGTGCTGGTCCTCGAGACCGTCCTGGTCGCGCTCTTCGCCGGCTTCTGGGTGCTGCAGACCGTCGAGCTGTGGGGCGTCGACGTCGCGCGCCGCTCCCCCACCCGGCCCGGCACGCCCACGCCCTGAGCCGCCGCGACGACGCGCGTCAGGGGACCGCACCGGACGCGACCGGGGCCGGTCGGACGACCGTGCTGCACGTGCCGACCGTCGTCCCCTCGACGACCAGGTCGCTGTCCACGCGGAGCTCCGGCGCCGCCGACCGGTCCACCATGACCTCCCCGGCGATCGTGTGCTGGTCCTCGAGGAACGTGTTCGCCGTGCGGCCGTGCCAGGTGCGCCCTTCGGCGGGGCCGCTGGTCGCCGTGACCGTGGTGTCCACCCGGACGTCCTGGGCGTACGGCGTGCCCGGTGGCAGGCGCCACGCGACCGTCCACGCCGAGTCGGGCACCGGCACCTCACGTCGCACCCCGAACCGCGTCTCCCAGGACCGGTGGACCCGCCACTCGACGTGCGCCGTCGCACCCGCCGGTCCCGTGACGACCTCGCACGGCTGGTCGACGGGCGTGGTGGCCGACCCCCCGGACCAGGGGAACAGCCCGACGACGCCCAGCGCGCACAGCAGGCCTGCGACGGGGCGCGCCCACCGGTCGACCACCGGCGGCACCGCCCGCCACGCGGGTGGCCAGGGCGAGACGACCACGACGGTCCCCATCACCGAGTCCGCGAACGTCCTCCGCTGCCCCTCCCACAACGGCCGCAGGTACCCGACCAGGAGGATCGCGTCGAGCAGGTGCGCGAGCTGGCGGACCAGCGTCCGCGCCACCCCGGCCGGCCGGCCGTCGTCGGCCCGCACGACCACGACGCCCACGGCCCGCTTCCCGAGGGTCGCCCCCGTCCGGCCCTGCAGCACCAGGAGCGCGACGACCACCGCGAGGACGATCCCCGAGGTCACGGTCGTCGACGCATCCGACCCGGTGGCCGGGTCGGGACCCAACCCCGGCCACAACGCCGGCGGCTGGGCTGCCGGGGCGACCAGCCAGGTGACCGTCCCGAGCACCGCCGAGTCGAGGACGACGGCGAGCACCCGCCGCGACCACGGCGCGTAGTGCGGGACACGGCCGTTCGTGACAGGGACGTCGGGTGCCACGGCGTCGAGCGACATGACGCGAGCATGCCAGGAGGCCGCGCATCGTGCGGGAGGTCCGGCGCGGCGATCCGCCGTCGGGATCGTGCTGCGACGGGCCGGCGCAGGGTGGTCGCGGTCGGGTCGCGCTCGGACCACCGGTGGTCTGCTCCAGGCCACGGCGACGCCCGGCCCGGACGCACGACGGCCGCCGCCCCGGCAGGGGACGGCGGCCGTCAGGTCCGTGCGACGTCAGGCGATGCGCGTGCGCACCGTCTCCTCGTCGCCGATCTTGTGCACCACGACGGTGTTCGTCGACCCGACGACACCCACGGGCGTCCCGGCGACGACGACGACGTAGTCGCCGACCTCGGCCAGGCCGTTCGCGCGCAGCGTGTGGTCCACCTGGCTGACCATCGAGTCGGTGCTCTCGACGGACGGCACCTGGTACGTCTGGACGCCCCACGACAGCGAGAGACGGTTGCGCACGTCCTCGACCGGCGTGAAGGCCAGCAGCGGGATGGGCGAGCGCAGGCGCGACATCCGCCGCGCCGAGTCACCGGACTGCGTGAACGTCACGAGGTACTTCACGCCGATGCGCTCACCGATCTCCGCGGCAGCCCGCGTGATCGCGCCACCGCGCGTCGAGGGGACCGAGCCGAGGGGCGCGATGCGCTCCCGCCCGAGCTCCTCGGTGCTCTCGATGATCCGCGCCATGGTGCGCACGGCCTCGATCGGGAAGTCGCCCACGCTGGTCTCGCCCGAGAGCATGACCGCGTCCGCGCCGTCGAGCACCGCGTTGGCGCAGTCGGACGCCTCGGCACGCGTCGGGCGCGGGCTCGTGATCATCGACTCGAGCACCTGGGTCGCGACGATGACGGGCTTGGCGTTGCGGCGCGCCAGCTCCACCGCACGCTTCTGGACCAGCGGGACCTGCTCGAGGGGCAGCTCGACACCCAGGTCACCGCGGGCGACCATGATGCCGTCGAACGCCTGGACGATCTCCGTGAGGTTCTCGACGGCCTGCGGCTTCTCGATCTTGGCGATGACCGGGACGACCCGGCCCTCCTCCTCCATGATCCGGCGCACGTCGTCGTAGTCGGCGGCGGTGCGCACGAACGACAGCGCGATGAGGTCGGCGCCGACGTTGAGGGCCCACCGCAGGTCCTCCTCGTCCTTGTCGCTCATGGCGGGGACGGACACGGCGACGCCGGGCAGGTTGAGGCCCTTGTTGTTCGACACCGGGCCGGGGACCTCGACGCGGGTGACGACGTCGTTGCCCTCGACGGCCGTGACCCGCACGAGGACCTTGCCGTCGTCGATGAGGATCGGGTCACCGGGCTTGACGTCGCCGGGCAGGCCCTTGAACGTCGTCGAGACGCGCTCCTTGGTCCCCTCGACGTCGTCCGTGGTGATGGTGAAGACATCGCCGACCGCGAGGTCGTGCTTGCCCTCGATGAACCGCCCGAGGCGGATCTTGGGGCCCTGGAGGTCGACGAGGACGGCCACCGAGCGACCCGAGGCCTTCGCCGCGGCGCGCACGTTGTCGTACACCCGCTTGTGCACCTCGGTGTCACCGTGGCTGCGGTTGAGGCGGGCGACGTCCATGCCGGCGTCGACGAGGGCCTGAACCTGCTCGGGCGACTCCGTCGCAGGACCGATGGTGCAGACGATCTTGGCTCTACGCATAACTCGAGACTAAGCCTTCCTGGAATTCGGCCGCAGGCCGGACGTCCCGGTGGTCGTGCCCGGCCTGCGGGTACGTGCCCCCGGGGTGGGGGTAGGGGGGACAGATCAGGGACGCAGCGCCACCGTGCTGGCGGAGACGGGTGCGGGGAGCTCCGAGGAGCCGGACAGGTACGCGTCGACCGCGGCGGCCGCAGCACGGCCCTCCGCGATCGCCCACACGACGAGGGACTGGCCGCGCCCGGCGTCGCCGGCGACGAAGACCCCCGGCACGTTGGTCGCGAAGTCCTCGGCCCGGGCGAACGCGCCCCGTGCCGTGACGTCGACGCCGAGCTGCGCGGTGACCTCGTCGGTCTCCGGGCCGGTGAAGCCCATCGCGACGAGCACCAGGTCCGCGGGGATGTCCCGCTCGGTGCCGGGCGTGGGCACGCGGCGACCGTCCGGGAGGTACTCGGTGGTCGCCAGGCGCAGCGCCCGCACGTGGCCCGCGTCGTCGCCGTCGTCCCCGAGGAACGCCACCGTGGAGGCGAGGTACGAGCGCTCCCCGCCCTCCTCGTGCGACGAGGAGACCTCGTAGAGGACCGGGTCCGTCGGCCACGGCTGCGTCTCGGGCCGCTCGGTGGGCGGGCGCTTGCCGATGGCGAGCGTCGTGACCGACGCGGCACGCTGCCGCAGCGCCGTGCCGAGGCAGTCCGAGCCGGTGTCGCCGCCGCCGATGATGACGACATGCTTGCCCTCGGCGGTGATCTGGTCCGGCACGTCCTTGCCGGCCGCCACGGCGTTCGCCTGGTGCAGGTAGTCCATCGCCACGTGGACGCCCTCGAGCTCGAGGCCCGGCACCGCGAGCCGGCGCGGCACCGTGGCGCCGGTCGCCAGGACGATCGCGTCGTAGCGCGCCTGCAGCTGCACCCAGCTGACGTCGCGCCCGACCTCGACACCGGGCCGGAAGCGCGTGCCCTCGGCACGCATCTGCTCCAGGCGGCGCTCGATGTGGATCTTCTCCAGCTTGAAGTCCGGTACGCCGTAGCGGAGCAGGCCGCCGATCTCGTCGTCACGCTCGTAGACGGCCACCGTGTGGCCGGCGCGCGTCAGCTGCTGCGCGGCCGCGAGGCCCGCGGGACCCGAGCCGACCACGGCGACGGTGTGGCCGGTGAGCCGCTGCGGCACCTGCGGCGCCACGAGCCCACGCGCGAACGCCTCGTCGATGATCGAGACCTCGACGTTCTTGATCGTCACCGGGGGCTGGTTGATGCCCAGCACGCAGCTCGACTCGCACGGGGCCGGGCAGATCCGCCCGGTGAACTCGGGGAAGTTGTTCGTCGCGTGCAGGCGGTCGATCGCGTCCGCCCACTGCCCCCGCCACACGAGGTCGTTCCACTCGGGGATGAGGTTGCCCAGCGGGCAGCCGTTGTGGCAGAAGGGGATGCCGCAGTCCATGCAGCGCCCGGCCTGCTCCTTGAGGAACGGCTGGCCCTCCTCCAGGTGCGCGTGCACGTCCTTCCAGTCGCGCAGGCGCACCTCGACCGGGCGGTTCGGCGGGAGCTCGCGCTCCCGCACCTTCAGAAAGCCGCGGGGGTCAGCCACGGGCCACCTCCAGGATCTTGTCCCACACGCCCGGCGCACTGGGGTCGAGGCCGTCGGCCTCGGCCTGTGCGAGCGCGGTGCGGACACGGGCGTACTCGGTGGGCAGCAGCCGGGTCAGGCGGGCACGGGTGCCGTCCGGGTCCTCGAGCAGCTGGGCGGCGACCAGCGAGCCGGTCTCCTCGGCGTAGGTGCGCAGCAGCTCCGACACCCGGGCGAAGTCGTCGTCGTCCAGCGGGTCGAGCGCGAGCTCACCGCTGCGGACGGCCTCGACGTTCACCAGCTCAGGCGTCAGGTCCAGCACGTAGGCCGTGCCGCCCGACATGCCGGCACCGAAGTTGCGGCCCGTCGGGCCCAGCACGAGGACCGTGCCACCGGTCATGTACTCGCAGGCGTGGTCGCCCACGCCCTCGACCACGAGCGTCGCGCCGGAGTTGCGGACACCGAACCGCTCCCCCACGAGCCCGCGCAGGAAGATCTGCCCGCTGGTCGCGCCGTACCCGATGACGTTGCCGGCGATGACGTTGTGCTGGCTCGAGAGCGACGAGCTGCGGTCCGGTCGCACGACGATGCGCCCGCCGGACAGGCCCTTGCCGACGTAGTCGTTGGCGTCGCCGAAGAGGCGCAGCGTGATGCCCGCGGGCAGGAACGCCCCGAACGACTGCCCGGCCGACCCCGTGAGCGTGACGTCGATCGTGCCGTCGGGCAGGCCCGCGCCGCCGTACCGCTTGGTGACCTCGTGGCCGAGCATCGTGCCGACCGTGCGGTTGACGTTGCGCACGGGCAGGTCGATGCGGACCGGCTCGGCGCGCTCCAGCGCGTCGGCCGCCAGGGCGATGAGCTGGTTGTCGAGCGCACGCTCCAGGCCGTGGTCCTGCGACTTGGTCCGGTGCAGGGCCGAGCCCGGCTTCGGCTCGGGGACGGCGAGCACGGGGCCGAGGTCCAGGCCCTCGGCCTTCCAGTGGTCGATGGCCTCGCGGGCGTCGAGCATCTCGACGCGCCCCACGGCCTCCTCGATCGACCGGAAGCCCAGCGCGGCCAGGTGCTCGCGCACCTCCTGCGCGATGAACTCGAAGAACGTCACGACGAACTCCGGCCTGCCCGTGAACCGGGCCCGCAGCTCGGGGTTCTGCGTCGCGACGCCCACCGGGCAGGTGTCGAGGTGGCAGACGCGCATCATGACGCACCCGGACACGACGAGGGGTGCAGTGGCGAACCCGAACTCCTCGGCACCCAGCAGGGCGCCGATGACGACGTCGCGGCCCGTCTTGAGCTGCCCGTCGACCTGGACGACCACACGGTCACGCAGGTCGTTGAGCACCAGCGTCTGCTGGGTCTCGGCCAGCCCGATCTCCCACGGCGTGCCCGCGTGCTTGAGCGACGTCAGCGGGCTCGCGCCCGTGCCGCCGTCGTGGCCCGAGATGAGCACGACGTCGGAGTGCGCCTTGG
>JAEWEJ010000034.1 GCA_023389455.1 Actinomycetes bacterium
CCCGTGGGTCGTGCGGCGGTGCGCCCGGTGGGTACGGGCGCCGGGGCTCCGCGCCGACGCAGAGCTGCGCCGGCTGGTCGTGGTCACCGTCGGCGCCGCCGGTGCGACGCTCGCGGCGGTCCTCGTCATCGGGCCGAGCCCCACGGCCGCCGCCGTCGCCTCGACCCGGATGCAGAGGCCCGTCGAGGCCGGCGAGATCGCCCGCCGTCTGCTCACGGGCGACCTGGGCGACTGGTACACGTCCCGGCCGTGGGTGCTCGTCGCCCTGGTGGCCGTCGGCGCCCTCACGCTCGCCGCCCGCCGTCAGCAGCTGCCGCTGCTCGTCGCCGGGCTCCTGTCCGTCGCGATGTACGCCAGTGCCGCCAGCTCGTGGGGCCCGCTGTCCGCCGTCACGGCGCTCTGGTACACCGAGACCCGCCGGATCGCGCCGCTCGTCGGGCTGACGGCCACCGTGGTCGCGGCGTACGGGCTGGTCACGCTGGTGTCCCGGGTCCGTGAGGCGGCGCGGGCTCGCGCGCTGCCCGCGCGCGGGGCGGAGGTCCTCGCGGGAGCGTGCACGGTCGTCCTGCTGACCGGTGGCGTGGCGAGCGGCGTCGGTGCCGTCCACGGTGTCGCTGCCGACGCGTTCACGCAGGACGTCGTGGACGACCCCCCGCCCATGTCGCGCGTCCCGTACCTGACGGCCGCGGAGGAGCAGATGGTCCTGCGGCTGCGTGACGTCCTGGGCCCGGACGACCTGGTCCTCGGCTCGTCCCACTCGGGGGTCGGCCACCTCGCCGTCCTCACCGGTGCCCGTGCGGTCCAGCCGTACCACACGGTGCCGAACACCCCCGACGTGCAGCTCGTCTCCTCCGGCCTCGCGGAGCTCGGCCACGACCCCGCCGTGTGCGCGGCGGTACGACGCACCGGCGCCACCCACGTGTACGTCGACCCGCACCCGCTGCACTCCACGTACTGGCGGGAGTCGTACCCGCAGGCGTTCACGTTCACCGCGCACCCCGGGCCGGCGGCCCGTCCGGTCGACCAGGGCGGGTCCGCCTCGGTCCACTCGCTCGAGGCGTGCTACGCGGACGGCTCGTAGGCCGGTCAGGTCTGCCTGTCCTTCGTGGCGGACAGGTCCCCCACGGGCGTACCACTGAGGTATGCGCACGTTCCTCCGCCGGCTGCTCGGCTACCCCGTGGTCCTCGCGACGCTCGCGGTCGCTGCCGTGGGCGGGTTGCTCGAGGCGACGGGCAGCCCGACGGCGGCCCGGTGGGTGGTGTCCGCGTTCGCGGTGGGCGTCGCGCTGCAGCAGGCCCGCGGGATGGTCGCGGACCTGCGGGCCGGGAACCACGGCATCGACCTGCTCGCGGTCACGGCGATCGCCTCGACGGTCGCCGTCGGCGAGTACTGGGCGGCTCTCGTGGTGTGCCTCATGCTGTCCGGCGGCGAGGCCCTGGAGGACTACGCCGCGGGCCGGGCCACGCGGGAGCTCACCGGGCTGCTGCAGAACGCCCCCCGCACGGCGCACCGGCTCGGGCCCGACGGGCAGCCCGCCGACGTGCCCGTCGGGGACGTCGTGGTCGGTGACCGGCTGCTCGTGCGCCCCTTCGAGGTCGTCCCCGTCGACGGCCTCCTGGAGTCGGACGACGCGACCCTCGACGAGTCGTCGCTGACCGGGGAGTCGCTGCCCGTCGAGCACGTGCGCGGCGACGGCCTGCTGTCCGGGGCGGTCAACGGCGGCGACGCCATCGAGCTGCGCGCCACCGCCGCGGCGGCGGACTCCCAGTACCAGCGGATCATCGCGCTGGTCCGCGAGGCGCAGGACTCCAAGGCGCCGTTCGTGCGTCTCGCGGACCGGGTGGCGGTGCCCTTCACGCTGTTCGCGTTCGCGCTGGCCGTCACGGCCTGGCTGGTCTCCGGGGACCCGGGCCGCATCGCCGAGGTGCTCGTGGTCGCCACCCCGTGCCCGCTGATCATCGCCGCCCCGGTCGCGTTCATGGCCGGCATGTCCCGCTCCGCGCGGGCCGGGATCATCGTCAAGAGCAGCGGCACCCTGGAGCAGCTGGCCCGTGCGCGGACCGCCGCCTTCGACAAGACCGGCACCCTCACGTACGGCCGGCCGCAGGTCACCCACGTCGACGCGGAGGGCATGGACCCCGCGGACCTGCTGCTGCTCGCCGCGGCCGTGGAGCAGTACTCCAGCCACCCCCTCGCGGCGGCCGTCGTCGAGCGTGCCCGCGAGACGGGCCGTGCGCTCCCGCCCGCCGAGGACGTGGTCGAGATCCCCGCGCACGGCGTGCGCGGGACGGTCGGCGGCCACGTGGTCGTCGTCGGCAAGGCCGGTTACGTCGCGCAGGAGACGGGGGTCGTGCCCGCGTCGTCGGACGGCGGCACGCGCATCCACGTGGCGCTCGACGGGCGCGTCGCCGGCCGCGTCACGCTGGCCGACGAGCTGCGCACCGAGACCGCCGCGACCATGGCCGCGCTCCACCGCGCCGGCGTCCGCACCACGATGATGCTCACGGGAGACGGCACGCAGGTCGCCCGGCAGATCGCCGCCGAGGCCGGGATCGACGACGTGCGCGCCCAGCTGCTGCCGCAGGACAAGGTCGACGCGGTCCGGTCCGCCCCCCTGCGCCCGGTGATGATGGTCGGCGACGGCGTGAACGACGCCCCCGTCCTGGCCGTCGCGGACGTCGGCATCGCGATGGGCGCCCGCGGCGCGAGCGCCGCCAGCGAGTCCGCGGACGTCGTCATCACGGTCGACGACCTGTCCCGCGCGGCGCGCGCCGTGCAGATCGGCCGGCGCACCATGCGGGTCGCGTGGCAGTCCATCGGCATGGGCGTCGGCCTGTCGGTGGCCCTCATGCTCGTCGCCGCCACCGGCGGCCTGCCTGCGCTCGTGGGCGCGTGGCTGCAGGAGGCCGTGGACCTCACGACGATCCTGTGGGCGCTGCTCGCGGTGCGGGCGAGCCGGGCCGAGCGTGCCGAGACGGCACGGATGACCGCCGACGTCGCACGCTCGCGCGCCGAGCAGGAGCACGTAGCGGTTCGCGCCACCGCACCGGTCGCGGCCCCGCCGGGCGCCTGACCGCGGGATCGCGGAGGCGCCGGGCGGGGACCGCGGAGGTCGGAGCGGGGACCGCGGAGGTCGGAGCGGGGACCGCGCCGACCGGCTACGCGGAGACGAGCTCCGTGCCGTCCGGCTTCAGGTCGGCCATCGCGACGCTCTGGATCGCCGGGTCGTCGTACAGGTTCCAGTAGTACGTCGTCGTCCGGGACGAGAAGAGGCCGGTGTAGATCGTCTTCTCGAACGCCCCGTCACCCATGGCGGCCGCGCCGTCGACCATCGCGACCTGCTGCAGGGTGTGGAACGCCCGGCTGACGTTCTCCTCCTCGGTGCTCTTGGTCGGGTAGTGGGCGTTGACGTACGCCGCCCGCACGAACCGCGAGGTGGAGTAGTAGTCGCCCGGGATCCCGCGCATGTGCGAGCCCGAGCCGAACGGTGTGAGGCTGGCGCGCCCGACCTGCAGGGGCTCGGGGAACTCCGGGCCGGTGTTGAGGTAGTTGCGCAGGTTCTCGTGGTGCCACTCGAACCCGGGCTGGTTGGCCAGCACGTCCACGTCGTCGTCGAAGACGTGCATGCCGGTGGCCGTGTGCTCCACCACGATCGCGCGGTTCGCGTCGGCGATGATCCAGTGCAGCAACGAGCTCGGGAACTTCTCGTTGATGGGCTTGTCCACGATCGTCACGTCCGCGAGCGCGGCCTCCGCCTCGTCAACGGTGGCGAACTGCGAGCCCACCCACAGCGGGAACTCCCACGCGGCGACGTTCGTCCTCCCGTCGACGGGTCCCGGCGCGTACTGCGCGTACCCAGGGAAGTTCAGGCCCGCCACCGCGAGGCCGGCGTCGTTGCCGAGGTCGAAGTACAGCGGCGTGCCCTCCTCGACGATGCCCATGCCGATCGTCGCGTGGCCGATGCTGCCCACGGCCCCGAACGGCGACCTCGGCGTGTAGCCGGTGGGCGTGACCAGCACGCGCTCGCCGTAGCCGACCGTCCAGTCGAGGTTGCGGGCGAGGTAGAGGTTGCCGTCACCGTCCGAGAAGCGGATCCCTGTGCACATCTGGTCCCCCTGTCTTCGGCGGGGCCGATCGGCCGCGCCGTACTCCGATGATGCACCCCGGTTCCGGAACGGGCACGTCCGGACAGCACGGACACCCGACGAGCGCCAGCGGCCCGACGCGAGCACTCCCACCGCGCGTCGGCCCGCCACGCGCACCCCTCCCACGGGGGGAAGGGGGGACGATGGGCGCGTGCTGACGATCAGGGAGTTCTCGCGCCTGACCCACCTCGGCGTGCGCACGCTGCGCGGCTACCAGGAGGCGGGCCTGCTCGAGCCCACGGCGGACGACGCCACGGGGTACCGGTCGTACGGCCCCGAGCAGATCCCCGACGCGCAGCTGGCGCACCGGCTGTGCGAGCTGGGGGTGCCGCTGCCCGAGGTGCAGCAGGTCCTGCTGTGCGACGACCCCGCCCTGCGCGCCCGCCTGGTCGCCGACCACCTGCGTCGCCTCGGGCCCGACGTCGACGGCAACGGTGCCGCGGTGGCGTCGCTGCGGCGGCTGCTGGAGCCGGAGCCCACACCGGTGGACGCCGAGCTGCGCGCCGTCCCGGAGCGGGCGGTCGCCGCCGTCGAGGGCCACGTGAGGCTCGACGACGTCGTCACGTGGCACGCCGACGCGCGGGCCGAGCTCGACGCCGCCGTCACCGCGCCGGCCGGCGCACCGGGCGGCATGTTCGACAACGCGCTTTTCGAGGACGGGCGCGGGCGCGCCCTGGTGTACGTGCCCACCGACGACGCGGCGAGCGGCGGACGGGTGCGGGCGACGACCCTGCCCGCGGTCGAGCTGGCGGTCACGACGCACGTCGGTGGGCACGAGGACGTCGACGTCACCTACGGGCGCCTCGGCGTGTGGCTCGTGGCGAACGAGCTGGCCGTGGCGGGCCCTGCGCGCGAGACGTACCTGGTCGGCCCGCGCGACACCGCCGAGCGGTCGGCGTGGCGCACGGAGATCGGCTGGCCCGTCTTCCCGGTCACGTCCTGACGCCACGCCCCTCACGGGCCGGCCGTGGACCCGGGCGCGGCCGTCCGCCCGGGGTCAGCGGGCGTCGCCGGGCTCGATCGTCCGCACCACGCGGGCCGGGTTGCCCACGGCCACGACGTTCGCCGGCAGGTCACGCACGACGACCGCCCCGGCGCCGACGACCGTGTTGTCCCCGATCGTCACCCCCGGGCAGACGATGACCCCGCCACCCAGCCACACGTTGTCGCCCAGCGTGATGGGCCGCGCCGCCTCGAGCTTGTCGCGCCGCGGCTGCGGGTCCACAGGGTGCGTCGGGGTCAGCAGCTGCACGTTCGGGCCGATCTGGCAGTCCTCACCGATGGTGATGGTCGCGACGTCGAGCGCCGTGAGCCCGGAGTTCACGAAGGTCCGCGCCCCGACGTGGATGTTCTCGCCGTAGTCGACGGCCAGCGGCGGCCTGATGTACGCCCCCTCGCCGAGCGTGCCGAGCAGGTCGCTCAGGACCGTGCGCGCCCTCGCGTCGTCGGAGGCGACGACGGCCCGCTGGTACGCGTCGACCAGCGCGGTGGCGCGGCGCGCGATGCGCTCGCTCTCCGGGTCGTCGGCGATGTAGAGGTCACCGGCGAGCATCCGCTCACGGTTGGTGCGGGGGTCGCCGGCGAAGCAGTCGTGAGCCATGTGCTCGAACGTACACATGGAGCCACGACGTCCGACGCCGACGGCGCGCGCGGCAGGTCAGCCCACGACCTGCACGGCAACGATGTCGCACTGCACGGGGAGCGACTCCCGGCAGGAGTCGCCGATCCAGACCTCGATCTCGTCACCGTCGGCGAGGACGTCCACCGGCGCACCGTCGGCGTCGACGACCACGGCCTCCGCGAGCCGCAACGGCATGCCCTCGTAGTAGGCGTCGGACGCGCCCGTCAGGGCCTGCTCGGCGTCGGTGCCGTCACCGGCGACGGTGCCCGTCACCTCCGCAGACCGGCCCGGCAGGCCGGACGCGCCCGGCGAGCTGGACGTCGCGCACCCGCCGATCAGGACGACGAGAAGGACCGGGACGGCCAGACGCGCGCGCACGCTCATCCACCGAGGGTGGCATGCGGCGGCGGTGGCGACCAGGCTCTCGCCGTCTGCGTCACGGCACCCCCGCGTGGACGAGGACCTCCCGCCGGTCGTCGCCGTACCGGGCCCGCTTCTCGACGCCCAGCCCGATCTTCGACGCCACCCGCTGCGACGCGACGTTCTCCGGCGCGATGATCGCGATCAGACGGGTCGCCCCCAGCACCTCGCGGGCGAAGTCACGCGCGGCGAGCGCGGCCTCGGTCGCCAGCCCCTCGCCCTGACGGTCCGGGCGCACGTGGTACCCGACCTCCAGCTCGTCGACCCCGTCGACGTGCTGCACCGTCAGCCCGCAGTCACCGACGAACTCCCCGGTCTCCCGGTCCACCAGCACCCACAACCCGAACCCGTGGTCGCGGTAGGAGCGACGCGTCCGGTCGATCCACGCCTGCGCCTCCGCGCGCGTGCGCGGCCGGGGGTAGTGCGCCATGACGACGGGGTCGCCGAGCAGGGCCGCCATCTCGTCGAGGTCGTCGTCGGTCATCGGACGCAGCAGCAGGCGGGCGGTGGGGCCGGGGACGTCCATGCCCGCCAGCGTGGCGTCCGGGGGGTGCGACACGCCAGCCCGTCGGTGCGACTGGCCAGCCCCGGGCGCACGCGCGGCTCACCGCGCGGCGGTGTCCCACGCGGCGCGGACGACGGCGATGGCCTCGGTGGCCGTGACGCCGAGCCGGGTCTGGTGACCGAGCGCGCGACGCCACATGGCCTCGTCGGCCGGCACGTCGAAGACCCACGCGCCCGGCGGCTTTCCCGTCGGTCCTGCAGCCAGGAAGACGTCCAGCGCTGCCGCGTCCACCAGCCCGCGCCGGGCAAGGGCCCACAGGTCGTACAGGTCACGAGGTGCACGACGGTCGATCCACGCGCTGAGCTTGGCGGCCGCGAAACCCGCTGCCGTCAGGGTCCGAAGGCGGGCCGGAGGCGCGTCGGAGTACCGCTGCTCGACCTGCCGCACCTCCGTCGGCCACAGGAACCCGTCGTCGGCCAGGAGCTGGACCCGGACGGCCAGCGTGTCACCCACCTCGAGCAGGGCAGGCTCCGCGCCACGCGCTGAGGCGAGCGCGGGTCGCCAGGTGGGCCGCCCGTGGCTCCGGGCGAGACCGCGCCGCACCGCCCTGTCGATGTCCTCCGCGACCCTGCTGCGCGGCGCGAGCGCGACCAGGTCGATGTCCTCGCTCAGGCGGGCGTCGACCAGGTGGGTGCGCGACAGGGCTGTCCCTCCGAAGAAGACCAGGTCGTCGGTGGGGACTCCCGCAGCGAGGGCACCCAGGACATGAGAGATCAGGTGGTCGCGTCGGACCTGCTCGAGAGCGACGCCGAAGCGCTCCGCCACAGCCGCCCACTCCGCGTACCCGCTGCCGGTCATCGCCTGGCCTCGAGCCGTCGGAGCGTCGCCCGCATGCGCTGGTGCTCCGCGAGGTCCTGCAGCTGCGCGGGGTCGCACGCCGGCCAGAGGGCGTCGATCGCCTCCTGGGCGTCGACGTCGTGACCTCGCGGGTCGGCACGCGCCAGGTCGAGGACGGTTTGCTCAGGCGTCGTCGCGAGGGCGGGCCCCAGGTCCGTCGGGACGAGGACGGCGTCCAGCGCGGTGACGTCACGCTCGGTGAAGACGACGCGGGCGTCGCGGTCCGCCAGCACCGTGGGACGCCGGTAGGTCGGGACCGCGACGTGCCCTTCACCGACGGCACGCGGCAGCGCGCGGTGGACCCGGGCGGCCGTGAGGCCCATCAGCACGGGCACCCGGTCACCGACGTGCGCGGTCGCCACCGCTGCGGTCGCCGCCTCGAGGGTGGGACGCCACGTCGCCGCGTCGACGTCGAGGGGCACCGCGCAGTAGATCCCCCGGGCCAGCCGGTGCAGCACGCCGCGCAGCCGGAGCTCGCGGATCTCCTTCTTGGGATGCGCGTACACGTGAGCCAGGTCCGCGACGCGGATGGTGCGCAGGGGTGCCCGGGCCGCGAGCCGGGCGATCTCTTCGCGTCCACTCATTCTGCAGATGGTAACCGCAGGAGGTTACCTTGTGCAGACTGAATCGAGCTTCTCCTCGCCGTGAGCGCACGGTCGGACAGCATTGCCGATCGCCCGGAACTTTGTTCGCTGCCGCACCGCGCCGACCTCCCCACCCTTGACAAACAATATTGTCAAGGGTTCTCTGGACCCATGCAGGACATCGAGGTCATCGAGGACGCGGGCACAGCCGCCGTGGCGCTGGACCCGGTCCGGGCGCGGCTGCTCGGCGAGCTGGCCGAGCCCGCGTCGGCCGCCGGGCTCGCCGCCCGCGTGGGCATCCCCCGCCAGAAGGTCAACTACCACCTCAAGGCGCTCGAGGCCCACGGCCTGGTGGAGCTGTCCGAGGAGCGCCGGCACGGCGGGATCACCGAGCGCGTGCTGCGGGCGTCCGCCGCCCGGTACGTCGTCTCCCCCGCGGCCGTCAGCGCGTCGGCCGCCCAGCCGGACGCCACGTCCGACCGGCAGTCCGCCGGGTACCTCGTCGCACTGGCCGGCCGGCTGGTGCGGGAGGTCGGCGCACTCGTGCGCCGGGCCGGCACGTCGGGGGCCCGAGTGCCCACGCTGACCATCGACACGCAGATCGGGTTCCGCTCCGCCGCCGACCGTGCGGCCTTCGCGGACGACCTCACCGCCGCGGTGCTCGACCTGGCCGCGCGCTACCACCACGACGACGGGCGCCCGCACCGGCTCGTCGTCGCCGCGCACCCGCTGCCCGAGGAGGACGCATGACCACCGCACCGCACGTCCCGTACCGCCTGCAGTTCGACGTCGAGGTCCCCGGGACCCCCGAGCAGGTCTGGCAGGCCATCGCCACCGCCGCCGGCATGAGCGCATGGTTCCTGCCCACCGAGATCGAGGAGCGCGAGGGCGGCCGCCTGCACATCAGCATGGGCGAGGACATGGGCTCCGACGGCCACGTCACCGCCTGGGAGCCGCCGCGCCGCCTCGTCTACGAGGAGGACTGGGCCGCCCTCATGGGCAAGGACCCGGACGAGCTGAGCCCCATGACGTCGGAGTTCCTCGTCGAGGCCCGCTCGGGCGGGACGTGCGTCGTGCGCGTGACCACCAGCGGGTTCGGCACGGGCGCCGACTGGGAGGCGGACTGGTGGCAGGACATGGGCGTGAGCTGGAGGCCCTCGTTCGAGGTCCTGCGCCTGTACCTCGCGCACTTCGCGGGCCAGGAGGCCACGGTGCTCGAGGCCGACGCCGTCCACCCCGGTGACGAGCCGACGGTGTGGGCGGCGCTGCGCGACGCGCTCGGGCTCGGTGGCCTCGGATCGACCGTCGACGTGCGTGGGACGACCGGGACGGTGGAGAGCGTCGGTGAGCGGCACGCCGTCATCAGCCTCACGACCCCGGTGCCCGGCGTGCTGAGCGTCGGCGTCCACGACGCCGGCGAGGGCACGACGAACGCGTCCGTGCGCGCGCACCTGTTCTCCCCCGACGCGGCCGCGTACGTGCAGCGCGAGGAGCCGGGGTGGCGCGACTGGCTGCAGGGGCTGAGCGTCCCGGCGTGAGACGTCTGCGCGGGCTCCTGGCCCGCGCGGCGGCGCGGTCCCTACAGTGGGTTCGCGCCGGTTCGTCCCGATCCTCACGGTGCACCCAGGGGTGTCGGCGGGGGCCCGCGCCCGGTGGGGCCGACGCCCCCGTCGAAGGGACCACCGATGCGCTCCAGCCTGACGACCACCCTCGCCGCCGTCGTGGCACTGACCCTCGTCACCGCCGCGCCGGCCGCCGCGCACGACGCGGGGCAGCGGCACCGCCCGGACCTGCCGACGACGTACCTGCTGGACCCGGCCGGCCCCGCGGCCGACGACATCTACCCCGAGGGCGTCGCCGCCCGGGGCAACGAGTTCTACGTGAGCAGCACCACCGACGGGACGATCTACCGCGGCCGGCTCGACCAGCCCACCGCCGTGCCGTTCCTGCCCGGCGGCCAGGACGGGCGCGCGATGGCGGGCGGGCTCACGGGCGCCGGCCGCACGCTGCTGGTCGCCGGCGGCGCCACCGGGCGCGTCTGGGCGTACGACCTGCGGACCGGGGGCCTGACCGGGTCGTGGCAGGTCGTGCAGGACGGCTCCCCGACGTTCGTCAACGACCTG
>JAEWEJ010000094.1 GCA_023389455.1 Actinomycetes bacterium
GTGCAGGAGCACGCCCGTGCGGTCGTGCTCGCCGCCCGTGCCGTGACGCGCCGCCTGGGTGGTGCGGTCATCGGCCCGCGCGAGCAGGCCGCGAGCGAGGACCAGCAGGTGCGCCGGGGCGCCTGACGCCCCGGGCGCGGCGTCGGACGACCCGTCGCCGTGCGGTCGGGCCGACGGCCCGCCGTCCGCCGCGCACCGCGCGTCGGGATGCTGGGCGCCGGGCTCAGCCCGTGACGACGCACCTGTCGACGGACCGGGTGAGCGCGTCGTGCTCCGCCCGCGTGACCCACAGGCCGTACGACGCCTTCACGACGGCCTGGCGCAGGGCGTAGGCGCAGCGGTAGCCGGTGTTGGGCGGCAGCCACGTCGCCGCGTCGCCCGCACCCTTGCGCTGGTTGGCGCTGCCGTCGACGGCCAGCAGGTTCGCCGGGTCGTTGGCGAACCGCGTGCGCGTGTCCCGGTCCCACCCCTGGGCGCCCTTCTGCCACGCGTCGGCGAGAGCGACGACGTGGTCGATCTGCACCTCGGAGGACCGCTCGCCGCGCTCGAACTCGATCAGCGTGCCGGTGTAGGGGTCGTCGAGCGTGCCGCGCAGGACGACGCAGCCGCGGGTGCCGGGGTCCGCCGTGACGTCGAGCAGGTCGCGGCGCAGCACGTCGTTGCGGGTGTCGCAGCCGTTGCGGTCCACGTCGGCCCACCGCGGCCCGAACTCCTCCCGCGAGTACCCCGTGCGTGGTGCCCGGCCCTTGACCTGCAGCGCGTCCAGCGCGGCCCGGCCGGTGGCCAGGTCGGCCGCCGTGACGGGGTACCGCGCGTCGGCGCGCGCGTCGAGCACGACCGGCGCACCCAGGCCCCCGGCCAGACCGAGGAGCAGGACGAGCACCCACGGCCAGCTCCGGCGGGGGCGCCCCGAGGCGGGCCGGGTGGGACGACGCACGGGCAGGACGGGAGGCACGCAGGGAGCATGCCGCACCGCACCGACAGTCGCGGCGACGGCGCGCCACGGCGAGGGCGCGTCGGGTGCGGGACCGGGCGGAGGGCGGGTCGACGCGTCAGACGGCCGGCGGCACCGCGTCGCGCGGGGGTGGCTCGGGCGCCGTGTCGCGCGGGGGTGACTCGGGTGCCGTGTCCCGCGGCAGCGCCTCGTGGCCCGGGCGTCCGTGCGTGCGACCCCGCTCCTTGAGCTGCGCCTCGTACACGTGGCGCCGCCCGGCCGTCAGCTCGTCGCGGACGCGCCGCTCGGCGTCCGCGAAGGCCCGGTGGTACCCGTCGTCGAACTCCTCGACCACCTGGAACGTCCAGCGGCCCGCCAGGACGTTGCGGCCCACCACGTCCGCCCGCACCCGGTCGGCGAGCTCGCCGTGACCGGCGGCCTCCAGGTCGTCCAGCGCGTCCTGCAGCTCCGCGTCGGCGCGCCCCACCAGGCGGTGGAACGCGTAGAGCATGCCGCGG
Source organism: Actinomycetes bacterium (assembly GCA_023389455.1). Taxonomy (GTDB): domain Bacteria; phylum Actinomycetota; class Actinomycetes; order Actinomycetales; family Cellulomonadaceae; genus Cellulomonas. The sequence continues at coordinate 1,453 of JAEWEJ010000094.1, forward strand.
GCGTGCTCGACGACCTCGAAGGCCGCCGTCACGGCGCCGACGGCGGCCACCGTCGCGTCGTCGACGCCGGCGGGCGGCACGTGCTGGTCGTCCGGGCCGTCGTCGGGGGTCCGTCGCGTCGCCTGGTCCATGCGCCCACCCTGCCCAGCGGGGGGCGCGGCCGCACGCGGAGGGGCCACCGCCCCGGGACGAACGTCCGGTGGTCGCCGCCCGGCGGCGGCGTCATGCTCTCGGGTGACACTACGTGCACCCGAAGGAGGGACGATGACGGCACCCGGTCCGGCGGGCGGCTCCGCCCCCACGTACCGCGGCATCCTCCGGCGCCGGTCGGTCGAGGCCTCCCTCGCCCAGCTGGACGACCCGGAGCGGCGCCTGCACCGCACCCTGACCGCCTGGGACCTCGCCGTGCTGGGGGTGTCCGTCGCCGTCGGCGCGGGCATCTTCTCGGTCGGCGCGACGGCCGCGGCGAACTACGCCGGCCCGTCGGTGATCCTCTCGTTCGTCATCGCCTCGGTCGTCTGCGGCCTGGCGATCATGTGCTACGCCGAGTTCGCGTCGACGATGCCCGTCGCCGGGTCGGCGTACACGTACTCGTACACGACGATGGGCGAGCTCGTCGCCTGGATCATCGGCTGGGACCTGATCCTCGAGATGCTCCTGGCGTCCGCCGTGATCGCGAAGTTCTGGGGCGTCTACCTGTCGGACGCGTTCGGGCTGTTCGGCATCGACGTGCCGCCCACGATCGAGGTGCTGGGCGCCGACGTCTCGTGGGGCCCGATGCTCATCGTCGCCGTCTTCACGGTGCTGCTCGCCATCGGCACGCGCCTGAGCACCCGCGTGAACAGCGTGTTCACGATCATCAAGGTCGGCATCACGCTCTTCGTCATCGTCGCCGGCTTCTTCTACGTCAAGGCGGAGAACTGGACGCCGTTCGTCCCGCCGTCGCAGCCGGCCGAGGCCGGCACCAGCGCGCTGCACCAGCCGCTGACGGGATTCCTGCTGGGCATGGACCCGTCCATGTACGGCGTCATGGGCATCCTGTCCGGCGCGGCGCTGGTCTTCTTCGCGTTCATCGGCTTCGACGTCGTGGCGACCACCGCGGAGGAGACGAAGAACCCCCAGCGCGCCGTGCCCCGCGGCATCCTCGGCGGGCTCGCGCTGGTCACCGTCCTCTACATCCTGGTGACCGTGGTCGTCACCGGCATGGTCAGCTACACCGACCTGGCCGAGTCGGGCTCCCCGTCCCTCACCACGGCGTTCGTGCTCGTGGGGGCCGACTGGGCCGGCCGGGTGATCTCGGTCGGCATCCTCGTGGGCCTGACGAGCGTGCTCATGGTGCTGCTGCTCGGCCTCACGCGCGTCGTCTTCGCGATGAGCCGTGACGGCCTGCTGCCGCGCAACCTGTCGCGCACGTCCCCCCGCTTCGGCACCCCGGCCTGGCTGCAGGTGGGTGCCGGTGTGGTGGTGGCGCTCATCGCCGGCCTGTCAGAGGTGGAGCTGCTCGAGGAGATGATCAACATCGGCACGCTCTCGGCGTTCGTGCTGGTGAGCTTCGGCATCCCGCTGCTGCGCCGGTCGCGGCCCGACCTGGAGCGCGGGTTCAAGGTGCCCTGGTCGCCGGTCCTGCCGATCATCTCGGGTGTCGCCTGCATCTGGCTGATGCTCAACCTGACGACGCTCACCTGGCTCCGGTTCCTCGTCTGGGTGCTCGTGGGCCTGGTCGTGTACTTCGGCTTCTCGTACCGGCACTCGATGCTGGGCCGGGGCGCCCCGGTCCCGGTGACGGAGGACGAGGCGCTGCTCTAGCGGGAGCGGCCGGGCCGCGGTCACTCGCCGTGGCCCGGCCACCCCGTGGTCGGTTCACCCGGACGAACGTCCACAAGAGCCCCAGGGCCCGCCCGGCGGGCGTGTGCGCTACGGCATACTGGCGCGCACACCCACCGGAGGGACCCAGGTCGTGACCGTCTTCCTCGTCGTCGGGGGCATTGGCCTCGTCGTCCTGCTCGCGTCGCTCGTCTTCGGCGACATCTTCGAGTCGTTCGACATCGGTGAGGGCGGGTTCTCCGGCATCGCCGCCGGTGTGGGCGCCGTCGTGTTCGGGGCCAGCGGGGTCATCGCGCTGTCGTCGGACCTGGCGCTCGGGTGGGCGTACGTCATCGGGGTCGGCTTCGCGGTGCTCGCGTTCGCCGTCGCCCAGGGGCTCGTCAAGCGCCTCTCCGAGACCGAGGATGCGCCGCCGCCGCCGCTGGACGGCGCCTTCGGCACGACCACCTCCACCACGGGCCCGACGGGCGGCGAGGTCCGGCTCGAGGGCGTCCGCGACCTGGAGGCCCGGCTCGCCTGGGCCGACGAGGAGATCGCCGCCGGCACCCGCGTGGTCGTCGTCGCCGTCTCCGGGTCCCGCGTCCACGTGCGTCCCGTCTGACGGCCTCGGCCACCTGAGCCGCGCCGCGGCACCGGGCACCATCCACGCAGCAGCCACAGGAAGGAGCCCGGCCCGGCCGGGACACCATGTTCGAGCTCGTGCAGGGAAGCGCCACCATCCTGGCCGTCGGTGCGCTGATCATCGCCTTCGTCGCGGTGATCGCGCTGATCACCAAGCGCATCCGGCGGGTGCCGCCCAACGAGGCGCTCGTCATCGTCGGGCGGGGGGCGGGACGCGGCGCGTCGGCGGACGCCGGTCAGCGCGTGGTCGTCGGCGGGCGGGTCTTCGTGTGGCCCGTGCTGCAGCAGGGCTTCCCGATCTCGCTCGAGCAGCGCCAGATCGGCATCACGGTCGAGGGCGTCGACAAGAACCGCATCAAGCTCGCCATCAAGGCGTCCATCAACTTCAAGGTCCGCGGCGACGAGGAGGGTGTGCGGCGCGCCGCGCAGCGCTTCCTGTCGCAGCAGGCGACGCTGACCGACGTGATCCGCGAGTCCCTCGAGGGCTCGCTGCGCGCGATCATCGGCGACATGACGATCGAGCAGATCATCAGCGACCGGAAGTCGCTGCAGGACGCGGTCGTCGCCTCGACGAAGACCGACCTGGCGGAGCAGGGCCTGCAGGTCGACCTGCTCAACATCTCCGACATCTCGACGCCCGGCTCGGACTACCTGGCGAACCTCGGGCGCGCCGAGGCCGCCCGCGCGCGTCAGGTCGCCGAGGTCAAGGAGGCCGAGGCGCAGCAGGTCTCCGAGTTCGCCAAGATCCAGGCGATGGAGCAGATCGCCGAGCGCCAGCGTGACCTCGCGCTGAAGCAGGCCGCCATCAAGGCCGAGACCGACAAGGCGAACGCGGAGGCGAACGCCGCCGGTCAGCTGGCGCGCGCGGAGCAGGACAAGCTCGTCGCCCTGCAGGAGCGGGACGCGCTGGCGGAGAAGGCCAAGGTCACCGAGGAGCAGCTGGACATCGACGTCCGCAAGCCGGCCGAGGCGTCCGCGTACGCGGCGGTCCAGCAGGCCAACGCCGAGCGCGACGCCGCCAACGCGGCGGCCGAGGCCGACGCGTACCGCCGGATGAAGGTCGCCGAGGCCAACAAGATCGCGACCGTGCAGGACGCCGAGGCCGCGGCCGAGGCGACGATCCGCGCCGGCAACGCCGAGCGTGACCGGCAGCTCGCCGAGGCCAAGGCGATCGAGGCGCTCGGTCTGGCACGTGCCGCGGCCGCCAAGGCCGAGGGTCTCGCGCAGGCCGAGGCCACCCACGCGCAGGCCGAGGCACTGCGCGAGCAGGGCGAGGCCGTCCTGGCCCAGCAGGTCATCGCGCTGCTGCCGGAGATCGTCCGCGCCGCCGCCGAGCCGATCGGCTCGATCGACCAGCTCACCGTGGTGTCCACCGACGGCGCGTCGGCCATGACCCGGACGGTCGGGCAGGTGCTGGGTGAGGGCCAGGAGGTCATCAAGTCCCTCACGGGCATGGACCTCAACGCCCTCGTGTCGGGCATCGCCGGCCGCGCGGTCGGCACCAACGGCGCGTCCGCGGGCAGCAACCACAGCTGACCCGGCCCGGGCTGGATCGCCCCGTGAGGGCGATCCAGCCCCGCCGTGCGTGAGGGCGATCCAGCCCCCGCCGTGCGTGAGGGCCCGAGGGGCGATCCGGTCCGCCCGGGCGCGAGCGCTTGATCCGCCCACCCGCAGGCCCGCGAGCGGCCACGCAGCGGCCCGCCCTCGCGACCGTCCCTGCGGGGCGACGCCCCTGCGGATGCGCGGCGGGAGCACGCTGCGCAGAGTGGTGCCTGACCCCGGCGTCACAGGAGGTGGCCATGAGCAACGGCGTCCACACCGTCCCGAACGGTGACAACGGCTGGATCAACGAGGTCGACGGCACGCAGGTCGGTGGCGTCCACGGCACGAAGGACCAGGCCGTGGCGGCCGGCCGTGACGAGGCCCGCCGGCGCAGGACCGAGCACCACGTCCACAACCTCGACGGCACGATCGCCGAGAAGAACTCCTACGGCAACGACCCGCGCGACATCCCCGGCTGACGGTGCGTGCGCGCCGCCGCGGCGAACCGCGAGCCGCGAGCCGCCGGCCCCGCCCGGCCGCAGGGCCGTCTGGGTGCAGGCGTGCCTGGCCGCACGCCCGCCCGTCCGCCACGCGGCGGGCGTGTCCCGCGCGGAATCCCCGGCGGGTACGCCGGTGTTGTGCAGGGCATGCCTCTCACCGGTGAGTACGCCCCCAGCACGTCGGACCGCGCCCGCGAGCAGGTGGAGCTGTACGAGAGCTCCGGCGGGACGCGCGGCACGACGCTCGAGGGGCAGCCCGTCATCGTCCTGTGGACCCTCGGCGCGACGAGCGGGAAGATCCGCAAGACGCCGCTGATGCGCGTCGAGCACGACGGCGAGTACGCCGTCGTCGCGTCCCGCGGCGGGGCGCCGACGCACCCCGTCTGGTACCACAACATCGTCGCCCACCCGCAGGTCGAGCTGCAGGACGGGCCGGTGCGCCGGGACTACGTCGCCCGTGAGGTGACCGGCGCGGAGCGCGACGTGTGGTGGGCCCGGGCCGTCGAGGTCTGGCCGGACTACGAGGCGTACGCGCGGCGGACCGACCGACAGATCCCCGTGTTCGTCCTGACGCCGGTCGACCGACCGGACTGACCCGCCGAGCCCCGCCCGTGCCCCCCTGGGTCGGCCCCGGCCGGACCGACCCCGGCGCGTCCGCTCAGGCGTGCGTGGCGGCGCGACGCCGGGCGAGACGCGTGGTCAGGACGCCGCGGCGCGGGGCGACGAGGTGGACGAGGGCGAAGACGGCGCCCTGGGTGAGCACGATCGTCGCGCCCGAGGCGGTGTCGGCGTAGTAGCTGGCGTAGAGCCCGACCACGCCGCACGCCGCGGCGATCGACGGCGCGATGAGCAGCATCCGGGAGAACCGGTCGGTCAGCAGGTACGCGGTCGCGCCGGGGATGATGAGCATGGCCACGACGAGCACCACGCCGACGGCCTGCAGCGCGACGACCGCGGTGAGCGCCAGCAGCCCCAGCAGCAGCGCCCCGAGGCGGCGGGGGTCGAGGCCGATCGCGTGGGCGTGCATGGGGTCGAAGGCGTACAGCGTGAGGTCCCGGCGCTTGACCAGGAGCACGGTGAGCACCACGGCCCCGAGCACCCCGATCTGCACCAGGTCCCCGCCGGAGACGCCGAGCAGGTTGCCGAAGACGATGTGGTTGAGGTCCGTCTGGCTGGGCGTCACGGACACGAGGACCAGGCCGAGGGCGAACAGCGACGTGAAGACGATGCCGATGGCGGCGTCCTCCTTGACGCGGCTGGTGTCGCGGACGAACCCGATGAGCACGACCGCGAGGACCCCGAAGACCACGGCACCGAGAGCGAAGGGCGCTCCGACGACGTACGCGAGCACCACGCCCGGCAGCACGGAGTGCGAGACCGCGTCACCCATGAGCGACCAGCCGATCAGCACGAGCCAGCACGACAGCACGGCGCACACCACCGACGCGGCGACGATCGTCACGAGGGCGCGCACCATGAAGTCGTAGGTGAGCGGCTCGAGCAGCAGGTCCAGCGGGCTCATCGGTCGACCTCCCGGACGTCGGACCCGAACGCGAGGGCGAGGTTCTCCGGCTTCAGCACGTCCTGCGGGGTGCCGTGCACGAGGACGTGCCGGTGCAGCAGCGCGGCCTCGTCGGCCAGCGCGGGCAGCGCGTGCAGGTCGTGCGTCGAGACGAGCACGGCGGCACCGGCGGCGGCGAGCCCGCGCAGCAGCCGGGTGATCGTCGCCTCGGAGCGCTTGTCGACGCCCGCGAACGGCTCGTCGAGCAGCAGCACCGTCGCACCCTGCGCCAGACCCCGCGCGACGAAGGCCCGCTTGCGCTGCCCGCCGGACAGCCGGCCGACCTGCCGGTCCGCGAGGTCGGTGAGCTCGACCCGCGCCAGGGCGTCGTCGACGGCGTCGTGGTCCGTGCGGCGGGGGCGCCGGGTGATGCCGAGGTGCCCGTAGCGGCCGGTCATGACGACGTCGCGCACGGACAGCGGGAACGTCCAGTCGACGTCCTCGCTCTGGGGCACGTACCCCACGAACCCGCGCCGCCGGGCCGTCGCGGGGTCGGAACCGTCGACGAGCACCGTGCCGGAGTCGGGGCGGACCACACCCATGACGGCCTTGAACAGCGTCGACTTGCCGGACCCGTTGACGCCGACGAGGCCGCACACCCGGCCGTGGTCGAGGGTGAGGCTCGCGCCGTCGAGGGCGCGGACGTCGCCGTAGCTGACGTGCAGGTCGCGGACCTCGAGCGCGGCGGTCACGACGTGCGTCCCGTCAGGCCGTCGACGATCACGCGCGTGTCGTGCCGCAGCAGGTCGAGGTAGGTGGGCACGGGGCCGTCGGGCTCGGAGAGCGAGTCGACGTACAGCGTGCCGCCGAGGGTGGCGTCGGTCGCCTCGGCCACCTGTCGCATGGGCGCGTCGGAGACCGTGGACTCGCAGAAGACGGCGGGCACGTCGTGCTCGCGGACGAAGTCGATGACGCCGGCGATCTGCCGGGGCGTTGACTGCTGCTCGGCGTTGACGGGCCAGATGTAGCGCTCGGTGAGCCCGGCGTCGCGGGTGAGGTACGAGAACGCGCCCTCGCAGGTCACGAGCGCGCGCTGCGCGGCGGGCAGGGCGGAGAGCTCGGTGACCAGGTCGTCGTGGAGCCGCTGCAGCTCGGCGGTGTAGGCGGCGGCGTTGGCGCGGTAGTCGTCCGCGTGCGCGGGGTCGAGGTCCGCGAACGCGTCGGCGATGTTCGCGACGTACACCTGCGCCTGCACCGGGCTCATCCACGCGTGCGGGTTGGGGCGCCCCGCGTAGGCGTCTGAGGTGATGTCGAGGACGTCGACGCCCTCGGAGACGACGACGTGCTGCGCGTCGAGCCCGTCGACGAACTGCGCGAACCACGTCTCCAGACCCAGCCCGTTGTCCAGGACCAGGTCCGCGCGCCGGGCGCGGGCGACGTCGCCCGGGGTCGGCTCGTAGCCGTGGACCTCGGCGCCGACCTTGGTGATCGAGTCGACCTGCAGGTGCTCGCCGGCGACGTTGCGCGCGATGTCGGCCAGCACCGTGAAGGTCGTGAGGACGACGGGACGGCCGTCGTCGTCGGCGGGCCGGGCCGTGCTGCTGCAGCCGCCGAGCACGGTGGCGAGCAGCGCGGCGAGCAGCGCGGCGAGCGCGACCGCGGCCCGGTGGTGAGGGGCGCGTCGGGGCGGGCGTCGGAGCATGCGCCGAACCTAGTTTCGGGCGTCCGAACTTGCAACATCCCCTCTCCGGAAACCGGCAGGCTCACCCAGGATGGCGAGATGGCTCTCCCGACGCTGCCCACCAGCCCCGTCGCCGACCCCGCCGCCGTCGTGCAGGGGGACACCTACCGCATCACGGTCCTCACCGAGGGCCTGCTGCGTCTGGAGCACTCGCCGGACGGGGTCTTCGAGGACCGCCCCTCGACGTTCGCGCTGCACCGGCGCCAACCGGTGCCGGAGTTCCGCGTCGTCGACCGGGGCACGCACCTCGAGCTCGTCACGCGACGGCTGCGGCTGACGTACGACAAGGGCCCGTTCACCACCAGCGGCCTGTCGGTGGCGGTGCTGGGCGCCGTGACCACCTGGCACTCCGTGTGGCGGTACGGCCAGGAGGACGACGGGCGGAACCTCGGCGGCACGGCCCGCACGCTCGACGAGGCGGACGGCGCGGTGCCGCTGGAACCGGGCGTCGCCGGGCGGAACGGGTACGCGGTGGTCGACGACTCGCACTCGCTGCTGCTCACGGAGGACGGCTGGGTCGCCCCGCGCGACGACGGCCGCACCGACCTGTACGTCTTCGCGTACGGCCACGACCACGCCGAGGCCGTGCGCGCCCTGTACGCGGTCTCCGGCCCGCAGCCGGTGCTGCCGCGCTGGGCGCTGGGCAACTGGTGGAGCCGGTACCACCGCTACACCGCCGACGAGTACGTGGCGCTGCTCGACCGGTTCCGCGCCGCCGGCGTGCCGTTCTCGGTCGCGGTGCTCGACATGGACTGGCACGTCACCGACGTGGACCCGGCGATCGGCAGCGGATGGACCGGCTACTCCTGGGACCGCGAGCTCTTCCCCGACCCGGCGGCCTTCCTCGCCGAGGTCCACGCGCGCGGGCTGCGGGTCACGCTCAACGTCCACCCGGCGGACGGCATCGGCCCGCACGAGGAGGCGTACACGGCGATGTGCGACGCCCTCGGCCTGGACGCGTCGACCCGCGACCCCATCGCGTTCGACGTCACCGACGAGGCGTTCCTCACCGCCTACCTCGACGTGCTGCACCGGGGTCTGGAGGACGAGGGCGTCGACTTCTGGTGGATCGACTGGCAGCAGGGAGCGCACTCGCGCGTCGCCGGCATCGACCCGCTGTGGATGCTCAACCACTTCCACTTCCTCGACAACGCGCGCGACGGGCGGCGCCCGCTGACGTTCTCGCGCTACGCCGGGCCCGGCTCGCACCGGTACCCCGTGGGGTTCTCGGGCGACGCGGTCGTGTCCTGGGCGTCGCTGGCGTTCCAGCCCTGCTTCACCGCGACGGCCGCGAACATCGGGTACGGCTGGTGGAGCCACGACATCGGCGGGCACATGTTCGGCGCCAAGGACGACGAGCTCGCGACGCGCTGGGTGCAGCTCGGCACGTTCTCGCCCGTGCTGCGGCTGCACTCGTCGAGCAACCCGTTCCTCACCAAGGAGCCGTGGTCGTTCGGCCCGGAGCACGCCGCGGTCCAGACGGAGTTCCTGCGGTTGCGGCACCGCCTCGTGCCGTACCTGCACACCATGAACCACCGCGCCGCGCGCGAGGGCGTGCCCCTCGTGACGCCGATGTACCACCGCTGGTCGCGGCACCGCGAGGCCTACGGCGTGCCCGGGCAGCTCCTCTTCGGCTCGCAGCTGCTGGTGGCGCCCGTGACGTCGCCGCGTGACCGCGAGTCGGCCACGGCGGCGGTCCGCGCCTGGCTTCCCGACGGCGTGTGGGTCGACGTGCTGACCGGCCTGGTCTACGACGGTGGTCGCGAGCTCGTCCTGCACCGGGACCTGGCGTCCGTGCCCGTGCTGGCGCCCGCGGGCGCGATCGTCCCCCTCGACGCGGCGGACGTGCCGGACGACGACCCCGTCGAGCCGCGCACGCTGGAGGTGCTCGTGGTCGTCGGGGCGGACGGCGCCTTCACGCTCGTCGAGGACGACGGCACGGGCGACGGCCTGGACGAGTCGCGCGTCGCGCGCACACCGCTGACCTGGGACCAGGAGCGCGGGGCGCTGACCGTCGGACCGGTGGAGGGGGCCGCCGGCGTCGTTCCCGCGACGCGCACGTGGACCGCGACGTTCGTGTCCGTCGCCGACGACGTCACGCCGGTGGCGACCGTGGAGGGCGCGCCGGCCGAGCCCGTCGTCGCGCGTGCCGCCGACGGCCGGCTGCGGGTGACGGTGGCCGACGTGCCCGTCGGCGCCACGCTGCGCGTCGGGCTCGGGGAGGCGCCGGCGCTGCGACCGAACGACGTCGCGGGGCGGCTGCGCCGGATCCTGGACGTCGCGCAGGTGGGGTACGAGCTCAAGAGCCGCGTGCTCGACGTGCTGACGTCCGACCGCCCGCTGCACGTGCGGCTCTCGCACCTGGCCGCGCTCGACGTGCCCCCGGCGCTGCGTGCGGCGGTCGAGGAGGTCGTGCTGGCGCGCGGCCCGGCCTGACGCCGCTCGTAGGCTGGCGGCGTGGACGAGTACACGATGACCGGGTTCCGGGTGCGCGAGCACCGCGTCGAGGTGCCGGTCGACCACGCGGACCCGCAGCGCTTCGGCTCGATCGAGGTGTTCGCGCGTGAGGTCGTGGACCCCGGCCGGGACGGCGAGGACCTGCCGCTCCTGCTCTTCCTGCAGGGCGGCCCCGGCGGCATGGGGCCGCGGCCGATGCCCGGCGGCGGGTGGTGGACGACTGCGCTGCGCACCCACCGCGTGGTGCTGCTCGACCAGCGGGGGACCGGGCGGTCGTCGCGTGTCGAGGGCCGGGACGTCGCGGGCTTCGACGACCCCGCGCGCGCGGCGGACTACCTGGCGTGCTTCCGCGCGGACGCGATCGTCGAGGACGCCGAGCACCTGCGCCGCACGGTGTACGGCGGGCGACGCTGGACGACGCTGGGTCAGTCGTACGGCGGGTTCCTCACGCTCACGTACCTGTCGCGGTACCCCGAGGCGCTCGCGGCGTGCTGGATCACCGGTGGCCTGCCGCCCGTCGGTGCCACGGCCGAGGACGTGTACGCCGCGACGTACCCCCGGCAGCTCGCGCGCAACCACGCGCTGCACCGGGCGTACCCGACGGACGTCGAGCTGCTGGGTCACCTGGCCGACCGCGTCGCCGCCGGGGGCGTCGTGCTGCCCACGGGTGACACGCTGACGGTCGAGCGGCTCCAGACGCTGGGCATGCCGCTGGGCATGAGCACCGGGGTGGACGACCTGCACTGGATGCTGGACACCGCGCTGGACCGGCACGGCGAGCCCGCGCCGGGCTTCCTCGCGCAGGTCGCCGCCCGCACCGGGTTCGACACGAACCCGCTGTACCTGGTGCTGCAGGAGGTCATCTACCACTCCGGGCGGCGCGAGCCCGGCTGGGCCGCCGCGGCCGAGCACGCCCGCCACCCCGGCTTCGCGCCCGACGCCCGCCCGCTGCTGCTCACGGGCGAGGCGGTGTACCCGTGGATGTTCGACCAGGTCGCCGCCCTGCGGCCCTTCGCGGCCGTCGCGCACGAGCTCGCGGCCCGCACCGAGTGGCCCGCGCTCTACGACCCGCACCGGCTGGCCGCGAACGAGGTGCCCGTCGCGGCCGTGCAGTACCTCGACGACCCGTACGTCGACGTCGACCTCGCGCGCGCGACGGCTGCCCGCTTGGGCAACGCGCAGGTGTGGCTCACCAACGAGTACCTGCACGACGGGCTGCGCGTCGCCGGCGACACGATCCTGCCGCGGCTGGCGGACCTGACGTCGGGGCGGTGGACGGTGACGTCCGGCTGACGCGGGACCCCGGCCGCTGGGTGCTCAGGCCGAGGCCGAGCCGGTGGTCGGGGCGTCGCCGGGTCGCGCCGGCGGCGTGCTCCCGTCCGTGGGGGGCGCGGGGCGGCGCCCGTCGGTGGGTGGGTGCGGCCTGCCGTCCCCGTCCGTGGGCGGCTGCGGCCACGTGCCGTCACCGTCCGTGGGCGGCCACGTGCCGTCACCGTCGGTCGGCGGCTGCGGCGGGTTCCCGCCCCCGGGTCCACCGCCAGGTCCCATGCCACCCGGTCCCATGCCGCCCGACGCGACACCCGCCGTGGCGGTGGCGCGCTCCGTCCCGCCGGTCGCGTCGCCGCCGCCGCGCAGCCCGCCGACCGAGTCCCCGGACGCGGTCCCCCCGACCACCAGCCGGTACGTCGCGTCCGCGACGACGGCGTCGGACGAGTACACGACGCTCTGCAGGTCGCGGGTGGTGTCGAACGTCGCGACGACCGTGCCGTCCTCCGCGACGACGTGCGCGACGCTGCCCCCCGGTACGGTCTCGTCGGCCGTGAGGGACACGAACGACTGCGGGCTGTCCGCCGCGGGGCTCTGCGCCATCTCGCCGGCACCGGTCGCGAGCAGCACACCGCCGCTGACGGTGATGTCGCCGTTCGCGTCGAGCGCGGCCTCCGGCCCGCGCGTCGGGCCGTCGACCACGACGGTGCCGCCGGTCATCGTCACGGTGCCGTTGGAGTCGATGCCGTCGCCGTCGGCGTGCAGCACGACCGTGCCGCCGGTGACGACGACCTCGACGCCCTCGACGGGCTGCATCGGCTCGCTGGTCGCGGGGTCGGAGGCGTTCACGGCGTCGTCGGACGCCACCACCGTGACGTCGCCGCCCCGGATCGTGACGACCGTGCCCTCCAGGCCCTCGACGGACGCGGTGACGTCGACCGTGCCGTCGGCGACCAGCAGGCCGGCCTCGGCGTGCGCGGCGTCGTCCCCGGCGGACAGCTCCAGGTCGCCGGCCGTGACCGTGAGGTTGCCGTCGGAGTGCAGGGCGTCGTCGGCCGCGTCGACGCGCAGCCGACCGCCGCCCACGACGAGCGCGACCCCCGCCGCGACGCCCTTCGGGCTGAGGTCGTCCGTCACGGACGCGGCCTGCGCCGCACCGTCGCCCGCGACGACGTGCACCGACCCGCCGCCGAGCAGCACGTCGGTGGTCGCGGTGATGCTGTCGTCGCCTGACATCACGTCCACGGTGCCGCCCGCGACGTGCACGTACCCGCGGGTCGCGTCGTCGTCCGCGTCGGACTTCAGGCCGTCGCCGCCCGCCCCGACGGTCAGCGCGCCGTCGAGGACGACGAGCGCGTCCTTGCCGCGCAGGCCGTCGTCGACGGCCGTGACCACGACCGTCCCGGACGCGATCACGAGGTCGTCCTGGGACGCGATGCCGTCGTTCGCGTGGCCCGCGACCTCCAGCAGACCGGGCCCGGCGATGGTGAGGTCCGCGGTCGAGGAGAGCGCGGCGACCGGGGCGTCCGCATCCGCGTCGGCGTACGTCGTGGCGTCCTCGAGGGTGTTCACGGACCCCTCCGCGAGCCCGACCACGACCTCCTCGGCGTCGACGACCCGCAGCGCCGAGGTGGTGGACGACGTGATCGACGCCTCGTCCAGCACCACGGTGACCTGCGCGTCGTCCGCGGTGTCGACGACGACCTGGCCGTCGGTCAGCGTCCCAGTCAGCACGTACGTGCCGGCGTCGGTGATCGTCACCGTGCCGCCGTCCACCCGCACGCCGTCGCCGTCGGCGCGTGCCGTGGTCCGGTCGAGCGTGACGGTGACGGCGTCGGCGGTGTCCCAGGTGGTGTCCGACGTGACGTGGTCGTGGTTCGCCGCGAGCTCGGCCTCGACGGTCGTGTCGGCGCCGGCCGGGTCGACCGAGGTGGCCGCGTCCGTGGCGGCGTCGGTGGGGCCGGCCGTCGCGTCGGACGACGGCGTGGTGCTCGAGCAGCCGGCCAGCAGGGCGACGGTGAGCGCGGCGGGCAGGGTCAGCCGGGTCAGGGTGCGTCGCATCGGTACTCCGTTCGAGGGGCCGGTCGGGCGGCCTGGGGGAGGGCGGGGACGAGGGCGGGCACGACGTGCCGGTCGAGCACGGGCCGCCAGGAGGTGCAGGGCAGGCGCGGGTCGAGGAGCGCCATGCCGGTGCCGTACTTGGACAGGCGCACCGGGCGGTGGCCGCCCCGCCACAGCAGGCGGTCGGCGGCCGAGGGGGTCGAGCCGGTCTTGGTCTCGACGACGGCCAGGCCGGCGACGCGCAGGGCGGCGTGGGACGGCGCGACCGTGCCGGTGCCGGCCCACGTGAGCCCGGTGTCGACCGTGACCCGGGAGTCCCCGGGAGCGCCCGTCAGCAGGAACGTGCGCCGGGCGTACCGGGTGAGCAGCGTCGGCGTCAGCGGGCCGGTCGGGGTCGCCACCCCGGCAGCGGCGAGCACGTCCGCGACGAACGCCGTCGCCGCGGGGGTCAGCGGCGCGGCCGGGTCGGCGTCGTACGGCAGCCGCGTCTTGACGGTGGTGCCGCGCGGACCACGGGTCTTCACCTCGACGAAGCACGCGCCGGAGTCGAGGTAGGTGCGGGTGCGGACCTTGAAGCGCCGCCGTCGCCGGTGCGCGGCGCCGCGGAACGACGTGAGGTCCGGGGTGTCGAGGTACACCGACGCGTACCCGAAGTGCTCGCGGCCGTCGACCCGCAGCACCCGCAGGTGATCGCCCAGATGGTCGTGCAGTGTGGCCACCAGGCCCTCGGCGACGGCCACGGGGACCACGTACTTGCGGTCGACCCGGGTCTGCAGGCCGGCTCGCGCCGTCAGCTCGTCGAGGGTGACGCCGGCGAGGTCGCCGCGCGGGACGGGGATCGCGCCTGCGGTCGCGGGCTGCGCGGTCACGGTGCTCACCGCCCCGCACCGCCCAGGGCGGGTGCGGTGCCCGCGTCGGCCGCCCGGGGTGCGCCGTCCACCAGGCAGTAGCGCACCTCCACCCAGGTGGTGTCGTTGACCAGGTCGAGACGCTGGACGTCCACGGCGTGCACCCGGGCACCCAGCAGCTGCTCCAGGTGCGCCACGAGTGCCGGCTCGGACGTGAACGCCCGGTCGAGCACCACGGTCTGCACCCGGTGGCGCCGCAGCAGCCGGCGCGAGTCACCCAGCGCCATCGTCGCGACGACGAGCGTCATCAGCGCGACGCCCAGCGGCACGGACGCCACCCCCAGGCCGCCGATCAGCCCGAGCGCCAGCGCCGAGAAGTAGTAGGCCACCTCGCTCTGCGCGAGCTCGCTCGACCGCAGCCGGATGATCGAGAGCACCCCGAACAGGCCCAGGCCGAGCCCCGCGCCGACGGTCGCCGACCCCAGGGCCGCCGACACCGCCAGCACCCCCACGTTCACCCCCAGGTACGCGACGACGAGGTCGCGGCGACGGTGGCGCGGGAGGTACACGCCGAACGTCAGGACGGTGATCGCGACGAGGTCGGCGACGAGGAGGGTGAGGCCGGGCACGTCAGGGCCTTTCGGTGGCGGACGGGTCGCGCCCCGTGCGGGGGTGCGGCACCATCCAGCCCCGCGCACCTGTGCCGAACCTGTGACGGCGCTGAGGTACGGCTTCGGGTTCCGGGGCGGAGCGGTCACGACCTCGGACGGGGCCCGCCGGACGGGTGACGTGCAGGGACGAACCGGACATCCTGCCGACCGGTCGGGCATGATGTGGCGCTGCCGACCCCTTGGAGCCTGCCGGTGCCCCTCGCCCGACGTCGTCCTGCCCGCCTCGCCCTCACGGCCGTGCTGGCCCTCGCGCTCGCCGCCTGCACGGGCGGCGACCCGACACCCGCCGGCGGCGCAGCGACGCCGAGCGTGGACCCCGGTCCGCAGCCGGAGGACGTGGTCGCGACGGCGGTGATCCCGGAGGGTGGGGTGGACCTGGAGCTGCGGGTCCACCCGCTCGTGACCGTCGGCGAGCACGTCGTCCTCACGCTCGACCTCGTCCCGCTCGAGGCGCTCGAGGACACCGTTCACGTCTTCGGCTTCGGGGTGACGTCCTTCATCGCCGACGGCTCGGCCCCCGTCAACGTGCGCCTGTTCGACCTCGAGCACGACGTGGTGCACCACGTCGGTGCCGACGCCGAGGGGGAGCCCGTCGTCGCCCCGGAGCACTGGGACCGGATCCGCACGGCGGAGGGCACCCGGGTGCAGATGCCGTTCGCGGCTCCCGCCGAGGGTGTCGAGGCGCTGTCCCTGCTGGTGCCCGGTGCGCCGCTGTTCGCCGAGGTCCCGATCATCTCCGGGGAGGTGCCGTCGGCCGCCCACCCGGAGGACGTGGCCGCGGCCGCTGCCGCCGCGGAGAGCGCCGCCGCCCTGGCCTCGGCGAGCCCGTCCGTCACCCCGGCGGAGGTCGATCCGCCCGAGGAGCTCGACCTCGACGCCGTGGTCGCCACCCCGACGTTCCCCCTGGAGTCGGCGAGCGCCGAGCTCGCGGGAGCGGTGCAGACCATCGAGTCCACCGAGAAGGTCGAGGTCACCCTGGGGTCCGACGTGCTGTTCGCGTTCGACTCCGCCGACATGACCCCGCAGTCCGCGCAGGCCGTCGCGCTCGTCGCCCAGCGGCTGGTCGAGCGGGAGGCGGGGACGGTCGAGGTCGTCGGGCACACCGACGACCAGGCCGACGACGCGTACAACCTCGACCTGTCGCGCCGGCGTGCCCAGGCGGTCGCCGACGCCCTCGCCGCCCAGGTCACGGGCTCGGGGCACCGCATGACGGTGGACGGGCGCGGCGAGTCCGAGCCGGTCGCGGACAACGGCTCGGAGGAGGGCCGTGCGCTCAACCGCCGGGTCACGGTGTCGCTCACGTCGACGGTCGTCACCCGCACCGACGTGACCACGACCGGTGAGCTCCCGCCGTTCGGCTCCCTCGTGGGCACCGCCGGGAGCCCGCTGCGGGTGGAGAACGTCGCCCGCGTGTGGGAGGTGGACGCATCGGCGCGCCGGGTCCACGGCCACGTGGTCGTCGACCTGACGGTCCACGCGGCGGACGACGAGGACGGGCTGGGCTGGGCCGTCAGCTTCCTGCGCGGCTGGTCGAGCCACCGCTCGGGGGACACGGTGACGCCGCACGACCTCACGGCCCGCGGGACCGTGCTGCAGGGGGCGTCGCGGCTGTTCCCGCTGGACTACCGCGTCGGTGCGAACGACACCTGGCCCGACGGCGAGTGGTTCACGGCCTCCGACCTCGACGCCGGCGCCTGGATCGACGGCGGGCAGACCCGCACGTACTCGTTCGTGTACCCGCGGCTCGACGTGGACTCGGTGGTCTTCCAGGCCGGCACCGGCATCGCGTTCGACGACGACTTCCGGCTGCTGGACGTGCCGGTCGTCGACGAGGACCCGGCAGCCCTCTGACCTGGGCTCAGCCCGCGTGCCGCACGTCGAGCGCCGCGTCGAGGTCCCGCAGGATCCGCTCGCACTCCTCGACGTCCCACGGCGTGCCGGCGAGCTCGAACTCGAACAGCACGGGCCGCCCGGACCGCTGCGCGATCTCCCGCGCGGCCTTCTGGTAGTACTGCCCGAAGTTCCGGTTGCCGGACCCCATCACCCCGACGAGCAGCCGGCGGTTGTGCGCGGAGCGCAGGAACCGGCGCACGGCCTCGGGGATCGTGTCGTTGGCGTCGTTCCCGGTCTTGTACGACGGCGTGAGCAGCACCCACGGCCCGTCCACCTCGCTGGTGCGGTGCTCCCGCTCGGCCAGGTTGTGCACCGGCCGGTCCAGCCGCTCGGCGAACGCACGGACCAGCCCGCTCGCGGACGAGTAGTAGTAGACGGGCGTACGACGCATGACCCCAGCCCACCTCCCGGTCGACGTGCGGGCCGTGGACGTTGGTCCCGGTCCTCCCTCGTCCCGGTCCGCGCTCGCCCCGGTCCGCCTGCGCCGTCGGTGCGGTGCGGCTCAGGCCACGAGCGGGTACACCGCGTGCACCAGCCCGACGACGGCGGCCAGCACGACCGCCGTGCCCGCCCACACCAGGAGCCGGGCGATCCGGCGGGTGCGCCGCTCGTCCGCGGTCATGCGTCCGCCAACGCCTCCGGCGACTCCGGCAGCACCTGGCCGCCGTCGACGACGATCCCCTGCCCGGTGACGTACCGGGCGCCGTCGGACGCGAGGAAGGCCACGACCTCCCCGATGTCCTCGGGCTCGGCGAGGAACCCCAGCGGCACGGACCGCGCCATGCGGGCCATGTACTCCTCGCCCAGCGCCCGCAGGCCGGGCGTCAGCACGTTGCCCGGCAGCACCGCGTTGACCGTGATCCCGGCACGCGCGAGCTCGATGGCGGCGGTGCGCACGAACCCCATCTGCGCGGCCTTCGTCGCGCCGTAGTGCGCCCAGCCCGGGTACCCGGTGATGTTGCCCGTGATCGAGCTTGTCACCACGACGCGCCCGCGGCCCGACGCCGTGAGTGCGGGCAGCGCGGCCTGCACGGCGTGGATCGTGCCCTTGAGGTTGACGCCGACGATCCCGTCGACGTCGGCGTCCGTCATGTCCGCGACGCGCGCCTGCGGGTAGACCCCGGCGTTGGCGGCCAGCACCGACAGGCCGCCCAGGTCCGAGGCGACCCGCGCGACCACCTCCCGGCACGCGTCGGCGTCCCGCACGTCCAGGACGTGCGCCGCCGTGCCGCGGGCGCGGGCGTCGTCGCACTCCTGCTCGGTCAGCCCCGTGACGACGACCTGCGCGCCGTGGCGCTGCAGGGTCTGCGCGATGCCCTGGCCGATGCCGAGGGTTCCCCCCGTGACCAGCGCGGTGCGTCCGGCGAGCAGCTCGGCCATGACGGTCCCCTCCCACGACGACGGACGGCGCCGTCCCTCCGACTCTCGCGCACCCCGGCCGGGCCCGCACCCCGGGTCGCCGCCCCGTCCGTCCGCCGGGCGGCGCGCGTCGCCCGCCTCTACGATCCGAGCATGGGCGCAGGGGGAGCGCGGCGCAGGATCCTGGTGACCGGTGCCGCCGGTCCGGCGGGACGGGCGCTGGCGACAGGGCTGGTACGGGCGGGCGAGACACGCGAGGTCTGGGCGATCGGCGCGGACATGGCGCCCGTCCCGGTGGCCGGCTACGAGGCCGTCGAGCCGGTCGCCCCCGCGGTGCACCCGCGGTACGAGGAGGACATGCTCGCCCTCGTCGCAGGGCTGGAGCCGGACCTCGTGCTGCCCACGGTGTCCGAGGAGCTGGCGCGGATCGCGACGCTCGGGGTCGCCGTGGGCTGGGGTCCGCGGCTGGTGGGCTCGGCGCCCGGCCCCGCCGCCGTGGCGGGGGACAAGCTGCTGACGATGTGGGCGCTCGCGCGGGCTCACGTCGCCGTGCCGGACTTCGCCGGGGTGAGCCGGTTCAGGTCCGCGGCGCGGGTCCTCGACTGGGCCGGCGGGCCGGTCGTCGTCAAGCCGCGCGTGGCGCGCGGCGGACGCGGCGTGCACGTCCTGGACGACCCCGACGACCGCGTGTGGGGGCGCGTCGACGAGTCGTGGCTCGTGCAGGCCTTCGCCCCCGGTACGGAGTACAGCCCGCAGGTGTACCGCTCGCCGGCGACGGGCGCGTGCACGGTCGTCGTCCTGCGCAAGGCGGCGCTCGAGCACGGGCTGGTCGGCAACGCGACGGCCGTGGACCGGGTGCCGGACGGCCAGGAGGCGGACGTCGCGGACCTGGCGGAGCGCACCGTGCGCGCCCTGGACCTCGTCGGCCCGGTCGACATGGACGTGCGCCGGCTCGCCGACGGGACCCCGGTGGTCCTGGAGGTCAACGCCCGGTTCGGGGCGGTCTCCGCCTCCGCACCGGAGCTCCTGGACGCCGTCCTGGACGACTGGCCCGGCTGAGCCGATGGCACTGCCCACAGCCCTGCTGACGGCGTTGCTGCTCGTCCTGACCGTGGTGCTGCTCGTCGTCGGCGCGGTGCGGCTCGCGATGGTGCCCGCGGCGTTCGTGTTCGAGGCGCGCCGACGCCGCGAGGACCCCGGGCCCGTCGGCTGCGGGCCGCAGTTCGCCCGGGTCCCGTCGGTCAGCGTGGTCGTGCCGGCCTACGACGAGGGACGCGTGCTCGCGGCCTGCGTGCGCTCCGTCCTGCGCAGCGACCACCCGGACCTGGAGGTCGTGTGCGTCGACGACGGCTCGTCCGACGACACGTTCCACCAGATGCAGGAGCTGGCCCGGGAGCACCCGCGGGTCCGGGCGATCCACCAGGAGAACGCCGGCAAGGGCGCCGCCCTGAACACCGGCATCGCCGCGTCGCGCGGGGAGGTCGTGGTGCTGGTCGACGCCGACGGGCTGTTCCAGCCCGACACGCTGACCCGGCTGCTGCGGGGGTTCCGCGGCCCGCGCGTCGGCGCGGTCTGCGGCAACGACCGGCCCGTGAACCTCGACCACGTGCAGACCCGCCTGCTCGCCCTGATCAGCCACGTCGGCACCGGGCTGATGCGTCGCGCCCTGGACGTGCTGGGGTGCCTGCCGGTGGTGTCGGGCAACGTGGGGGCCTACCGTCGCGACGTCCTGGACGTGGTCGGGCCCGTGCGCACCGACACCCTGGGCGAGGACCTGGAGCTCACCTGGCGCGTGCACCGCGCCGGCTTCGGGGTGACCTTCGCCCCAGACGCGCTCGTCTACGCGGAGTCGCCGTCCACCGTGCGCGGGCTGTGGCGGCAGCGGGTCCGGTGGGCGCGGGGCCTGCTGCAGAGCGTCACGTTCCACCGGTCGATGGTCGGCAACCCCCGCTACGGGCTGTTCGGCGCGTACCTGCTGTACACGGTGCTCTCCCAGGTGGTGGCGCCGTTCCTGCAGGTGCTGGGCGTGGTGGCGCTGACGGTGGTCGTGGCGCTCGACGGCGACGGGTGGCTGCCGTCGGGCTGGGGGCAGTGGCTGATCGCCCTCGGGCTGCCGCTCTCGCTCGCGCTCCTCGTGCTGGCCGTGCTGCTCGACCGGTCTCCCAGGGACCTGCGCTACACATGGACGGTCGGGCTGTGGCCGGTGTACTCCACGCTCATGACCCTCGTGATGGTCGACGCCGCGCGGCTCGAGCTGGGAGGTGCCGAGAACCGATGGAACAAGCTGGAGCGCAGCGGGACGGTGTCCGTGGCGGGCCTGGTCGACGACGACCCGCCTGGTTCGTGATCCTCGTGCTCGGCGTCGTCGGTGTGCTGCTCGCGGCCGTCGCGGTCGCGCTGCCGGAGGTGCGCCCGGCCCGGCCGGGCGACGTCGTGGCCACGGGCCCGCTGACCCTCGCCGCGCCGACGGAGCCCGACGTGGTCCGCTCGGTGAGCGTCGACTTCGACCTCGTCGTCGACCCGGGCACCGACTGGCGGGCCCTCGCCGCGCGGCTCGACGAGGTGGGTGCCAACGGCGTCGACCTCAGCGCCGGCCGTATCGAGTTCACGCCCTTCGACTGGGAGGCCCACCCCGGGGCGGCGGCGGAGCCCGGCACCGACCACCTGGCGCGCGCGGCGCAGGCGCTGGGCACCATGGCCGACGGGTCGCGGCGGCGGATCAGCCTCATCGTCGACGCCTACGTCCCGCGGTGGATCGAGCGGGACCCGTCGCTCGCGGGCGTCGCCCCGGACGGGAGGCGCGCGTCCGACGGCGTCTCCGCGACGCAGCTGGCGACCGGCCCGGTCGGCGACCGGCTCGTCGAGTACGTCGCGGCGGTCGGCGAGCGGTACCTGCCCGACGAGATCGCGATCACGGAGGTGTTCCTCGACGTCTTCTCGTACGGCGACGACGACCTCGCCCTCTTCCAGCAGATGACCGGCCAGTCGGACTGGCCGCGGACCGACGACGGCGAGGTCGACGAGCGGTCGCCCGTCACGGCGTCGTGGCGCTCCGAGGTGATCGTGGGGCTGATGAGCCGCATCCGTGCCGCGCTCGACGAGGTCCGCGACGGGCAGGGCGCGCAGATCGACCTCGCGATGGACGTCCGCCTGAACTGGGACGACCCGGCCCTCGGCGACGTCTCGGCAGGTCAGGCGTACGGGCCGCTCCTCACCGTCGTCGACCGGCTCGTCGTCTGGGCGTACGTCGAGCAGGACCACACGCCGGACGACGTCCGGCGGGCGACCGAGGCGCTCGCGGCGAGCGGGCAGGACCTGTCGCGGTTCACGATGTCCGTCGGGCTGTGGGAGCGGGTCGACCCGCCCGTGGCGATCCCGAGCACGACGATGGCGCAGACGGTGACGGCTGCCGGGACGAACGGCATCACGCACGTGAACGTCACGCCCGTGAGCCTCATGACCCCCGAGTACTGGGACGCGCTGCGCACGGTCTGGGCCGGGGCGGACGGCTGACGTCCGCCGGGGTCACGGCGCGTCCGTCGTCGTGCCCCGTCCAGGGCTGCGCCCGGTGCCCGCCCTCGGGGCCCCGGAGCCGTCCGTGTCCTCCGGTGCCTCCGGCAGGTCGGGGAGCACGACCTCCACCTGCGTCCCGACGCCCGGCTCGCTGTCGATCGTCAGCGTGCCGGCGTGCTCGTGGACGATCGACTGGACCAGCGACAGCCCCAGGCCGACGCCGCGCACCCGGCGCCGCCGTGTGTCACGCGTGCGGTAGAAGCGCTCGGTGAGCCGTGCCAGCTCGTCCTTCTCGATGCCGGTGCCCTGGTCGACCACCCGGATCGTCGCCGAGCGTGTCCCCACCGCCGTGACGCCCGGGCGCACCTCGACGACCACGTGGTCGCCCCCCAGGCTGTACTTGACGGCGTTGCTCACCAGGTTGTCGACGACCTGGGTGACGCGCTGCGCGTCGGAGGACAGGGGCACCGGCCCGTCGGCCACGACGTCGACACGCACGCCCGCCGCGCGGGAGATGGGGCTCTGCCCGGCGACGGCGTTACGGACCACCTCGACGACGTCGATCTCGTGCGGCGTCATGGGGGCCATCGCGACGAGCTGGGCGCTGGCGAGCAGGTCGTCCACGAGCGAGCGGAGCTGCGTGGCGTTGCGCTCGACGACGTCCAGGTACCGGCGCTGCACGTTGCCCATCTCCTCCTGCTCGAGGCGGATCAGCTCGATGTACCCGAGGATCGACGCGAGCGGCGTGCGCAGCTCGTGGCTGACCAGCCCGATGAACTCGTCCTGCTGCCGCTGCTCCTCGCGACGGGAGGTGACGTCCGTCGCGACCACCAGGTAGCCCGCGGGCAGCTCGGGTTCCGTGCCCGCCAGGGCCGGCCGGGAGGTCACGACGAGCTCGAGGTAGCGGATGGTCCCGTCCGGCAGGAGCGCGTGCCACTCGTCGACGTGGGTCCCCCCGAAAGCCGCCTGCCCGACGAGGCGGCTCAGGGGCGTCTCGGTGCCGGTCGCGCCAGGGTCCTGCGCCGGTGCGTCGTGCACGATCAGGTGCGTGACGTGGTCGCCCACCATGTCCGTCGCCGACCGGCCGAGGATCAGCTCCGCACCGGTGCTGACCGACAGCACGACGCCCTCGGCGTCGGTCGCGATGATCACCTGCTCGGTCGCGGCCTGCATGATGCTGCGCAGCGTCTCGCGCGAGTCGTGCAGCTGCTGGGCCCGCGCGGTCAGCGCCTTGCCGGCGCGCTGCAGCTCGCGTGCCTGCAGCCGCGTCGCCTCCACGATGGTGTGGGCGCCGAGCACCGCAGGCGCCAGCACGAGGAACGTCACGAGCGCGTGCAGCACGGGCCGGATCCGGTCGACGTCCGTGACCGCGGGCACCAGCAGGACGAGCGCGCACCCGACGAGCGCGAGGGTGGGGCCCCAGCGCTCGGGCCGCAGCGCGAGGATCCCCATCGGCAGCAGCAGCAGCAGGTCGAACTCGGCGCGCGGGAGTCCGGCGCCGACGTCGAGCAGCGCCACCGCCGCCATCTGCGACAGCGGGAGGGTCGCGCGCCACACCGGCGGCCAGCGGCTCCAGCGCAGCAGGCTCCCGCACGCCTGGGCGGTCACGACCAGGAGCGCGGCGAGGGCGACGAGCGCCGGGTGGGCCGGCTCGATCGACGACTCCACCACGACCAGCGCGACCCCGATGCTGGCGGTCGCGGGCAGCTGTCGCAGCCCGACCGCGTCGGGTGCGAGCCAGCCCACGGCGACACGTTGCATCACGTCCTGCGTCACCGGGTCCGAGACGTCGGAGTCGGTCCACGCGGGATAGGTGCGCCGTGCCCCGGGCATCAGTCGACCGCGCCGTGCTCGCCACTCGCCGCGGTCCAGTCCACCGCTGGAGCGGCCCGCACGCCGGACGTGCCGGCGAGCGTCTCGCTCGCGCGCACGGTCTCGAGCGGCTCGACGTCGCGCGCGGCGCTGAAGCGGGCCCAGTACCGGCACGCCGCGCGCACGGCGTCCGGCTGCATGTAGTCGCGGTGGGACTGCGACGCGAACGCCGCGAGCATCGCCAGCTTGGCCTCCACGAACCCGTCGATGTCGACGAAGCGGTTGGGCGCGAAGGTGACGGTCGACGACGGGCTCTGGAAGCACCACAGGTTCGGCACCTGGCGGGCGGCGATCTCCACGGCCTCGTGCACGGCGCGGTGGTCCTGGTGGCGGTCGTGCAGGCCGTGGGTGTAGATCCGGTCGGGCTGCACCTCGTCGATGACCTGCTCGATCGCGGTGATCACACCTTCCGCCGGGACGATCCGGGTGTCGGGGAAGTCCAGGTGGATGAGACGCGCCCCCACGACGGCCGCCGCTGCCGCCGCCTCCGCGTGGCGCACCGAGGTCGCGCCGCCGACGGCACCGCCCGACAGGGTGAGCGTGACGAGCTCGTCGCCGGCGAAGGCGTGCGCGGCAAGGGTGCCCCCGATGCCGATCTCCACGTCGTCCGGGTGCGCCCCGACCGACAGGATCCGGTGGCGCGCGGACGAGCGGCGTTCCCGGGTGCGCCGGGCCAGCTCCGTGGCCCGTTCGACGATCGTGGCCGTCGTGACGGGCTTGACGAGGAACTCGTCGGCCGCCTCGCGCAGGGCCCCGACGGCGTTGTCGAACGTCGGGTACGCCGTGACGACCATGACCGTCAGGCTGGGGTCCAGCTCGTGCACCTGCGGCAGGACCTCCAGGCCCGACGCGCCGGGCAGCTGGATGTCGGTGACCAGCACGTCGTAGGACCGCCGCCGCAGCGCCGCGAGCGCCTCCTGCGCGGTCGCGGCGACGTCGACCCGCATCCCCCCGTGCTGTTCCAGCGCGATGCGGAGGAACTGCTGCGAGTCGGGGTCGTCCTCGAGGACGAGTGCGGAGAACGGGTCGTCTGCCATGGCCCCCCCTGGGCGTGCACCGCTGGTGCTGCCCACTGTAGGGAGGTGGGTCGCGGCCCGCCCGATGTCATCGGATGTCGTGACTTTCCCGACGTCGCGGTCCTACGTTGTCGCCGGGGCCGCCGCGGCATCCGCCGCGGACGGCCCGGCATCGACCGACCGGTCGACGGCCCCGTGTGCAGAAGGGGACACCACCGTGGCAGCTCGACGCACCACCGCCCTCGCGGGCACCCTCGCCGCCCTCGTGCTCGGCACGAGCGCCCTGCTCGTCCCACCCGCCGCGGCCCACGGGCCCGGCGGTCATGGCCCGGGCCACGGTCCGGGTCACGGTCCAGGCGGTCCCGGGCACGGCCCCGGCGCCGGGCACGTCGTCGACGCGCAGCGGTTCGCGCGTCAGGTCACCACCCGTGGCGTCTGGCGGCACCTGGAGGAGCTCCAGCGCATCGCCGACCGCAACGACGGCAACCGCGCCGCGCTCACGTCCGGGTACGAGGCGAGCGCCCGGTACGTCGAGCGCACGCTGCAGCGCGCCGGGTACACCACCACGCGCGACCCGTTCACGTTCGACTTCGAGATCGTCGACGCCGCGTCGCTCGCGTCGGACTCCGGCGAGACGTACGAGGTCGACCAGATGCAGTACTCCCAGAGCTCCCCGGAGGGCGGCGTCACCGCCCCGGGCTCGGTGCCGAACGACGTCACGGGGTGCACGGCCGACTCGTGGGCGGGCGTCGAGGCCACCGGCACCATCGCCGTCGTCAGCCGGGGCGACTGCTCGTTCGCCGAGAAGGCGGTCGCGGCGGAGGCGGCCGGCGCCGTGGGCGTCGTGGTCTACAACAACGTCGAGGAGATGCTGTTCGGCACCATCGGCGCCGACACGACGGTCCAGGTCCCCGTCGCGGGCATGGGCCTGGCCGACGGGCAGGCGGTCGTCGCGGACGTTGCCGACGGCGGCGCGACCCTCACCCTGGACGTCCGGTACCACACGGAGCAGCAGGAGAGCTTCAACGTGATCGCTGAGACGCGTGCCGGCCGCGACGACAACGTCGTCATGCTCGGCGCGCACCTCGACGGCGTCGAGGAGGGGCCCGGGCTGAACGACAACGGCAGCGGCTCGGCCGTCCTGCTCGAGGTCGCCGTGCAGCTCGCGAAGCAGAAGAAGCTCAACAACACCGTGCGGTTCGCGTGGTGGGGCGCCGAGGAGCTCGGCCTGCTCGGCTCGACCGCGTACGTCGAGGAGCTCGCGGGTCAGGAGGGCGAGCTGGACCGCATCGCCACCTACCTCAACTTCGACATGGTGGGCTCGCCCAACTACATCGTCGGGGTCTACGACGCGGACGAGTCGACGTACCCCGCGCCCGTGACCGTGCCGCCGGGCTCCGCCGAGACGGAGGCCGTGCTCACCGGCTGGTTCGACACGACCGGCCAGCCGTGGGTCGACACCGAGTTCTCCGGCCGCTCGGACTACCAGGCGTTCATCGAGAACGGCGTGCCGGCGTCCGGCCTGTTCACCGGTGCCGACGACATCAAGACCGAGGAGGAGGTCGCGCTGTTCGGCGGCACCCCCGGCATCCGTCACGACCCGAACTACCACACGGTCGGTGACGACCTGTCGAACGTCAGCCGGGAGGCGATCGGCATCATGGCGCCGGCGGTCGCGTTCGCGACGGCCAGCCTGGCGAACGACACCTCGGCGATCAACGGGGTCTCCGGCCCTGGTGACCAGGGCCACCACCACGGCCCGTGGAAGCCGGGCAAGGGCAAGGGGCACGGCCGGGGGGAGATGCACGGCACTCTGCAGGCGGCGTCCTGACGCGACGCCGAGCCGACCGGTCCGCCGGGGCGGCCGGTCGGCGGTGAC
>JAEWEJ010000181.1 GCA_023389455.1 Actinomycetes bacterium
GCCTCCCAGTCCGCCCAGGCCACGACGAGCGCGTCGTCGGCGGCCTGGTAGAACTCCTCGTTCTGCCGCCACGCGTCCACCGCGTACGCGCCGTACGTGTCGATCACACCACCGAGCCGACCGGTGACGCGGGCACCCTCCAGCGGGGTGCCGTCGAAGACCGCGGACGCCAGCCGCGTCTGCGTCGGCCGGTCGGCGGGCCCGACGCTCGACGTCAGGACCGTCGCGCCCAGCACGACGACCAGCGTGCCGGCCACCAGCGGGCGCGCCCGGGCGGCGAGCGCGGCCGTCAGCTCGCGGCGGCGTTCGCTGCCGAGCAGGAACCGCACGACCCAGAACAGGCACACGAGCGCGACGAACGCCAGGCCGGAGCGCAGCAGCGCGTCACCCACCAGGGCGTGGGCGACGTCGCGCACCGCCGCGGCCGGGCCGGAGAAGAACGACACGTACGCGTTGAGGTCCTCGCTCAGGGCCTGCAGCGTGCGCGCCTCACCGAGCTCGGTCACCCCGGCGGGGATCTCCTGGACGGTCGCGCGCACGCCGAGCGTCAGCGGCAGGGGCGAGTCGATCTCCAGCGCCCCCAACGGGCCCAGGTCGACCGTCACCGTCGCGTCGGTCGTGACGTCGTACCGCGTCACGTGCGGCCCGAACGCCGCCTGCACGGACGCGGTGGTGACACCGAAGACCACCGACACCAGGAGCCCGGCGGCGACCAGGCCGACGGCGGCGGGCCACCCGTGCCGGGGCCGCCACCCGCGCGCGGCCCGCAGCACCCGCCCCGCCCCGCGCAGCGTGCGCTGCCGCAGGCCCGGGGCCGTCCCGGCGCTTGTCACGTCGTCCACCGGGCCGAGCCTAGACGGGGCACAGCCCCGTCCCGAATCGGGTCAGGAGCGCGCGTCGCGCCACTTCACCCAGGCGGCGGCACGGCTCAGGTCGTAGTCCGGACCGTCCGTCCCGCACGTGAACAGCCGCACCCCGGCGGCCAGCAGCTCGTCGCCGACCTCCGCCGGGTCCTGCCCGTCGACGCCGAGCGACCGCGTCACGAGCCCGGCCGTGTCGCGCCCCACCGCCGCGCCGTGCTCGTCGAGGATCGCGCTCTTGCGTCGCAGCGTCTCGACGTCGCCGAAGGAGTGCCAGATGTCGGCGTGCTCGGCCACGATCCGCAGGGTCTTGCGCTCCCCGCCGCCGCCGATCATCACCGGGATGTCACGCGTCGGGGCCGGGTTGAGCTGCGCCCACCGTGCCCGGATCCGCGGCATCGCCTGCGCCAGGTCCGCGATCCGCGACCCCGCGGTGCCGAACTCGTACCCGTACTCCGTGTAGTCGCGCTCGAACCAGCCCGCGCCGATCCCGAGGATCAGCCGACCGCCGCTGATGTGGTCCACGGTCCGCGCCATGTCCGCCAGCAGGTCGGGGTTCCGGTAGGAGTTGCAGGTCACGAGCGCGCCGATCTCGACGCGGCTCGTCTGCTCCGCCCACGCGCCGAGCATCGTCCAGCACTCGAAGTGCTTGCCGTCGGGCTCGCCGCTGAGGGGGAAGAAGTGGTCCCAGTTGAAGACGACGTCGACACCGAGGTCCTCGGCGCGCAGCACCGCGTCACGGATCCGGGAGTAGTCGGCGTGCTGGGGCTGGATCTGGACGCCGACGCGCACGTCGGCCAGGGGTGTCTGGGTCACGGGGTCACGCTAGCGGCGGACCACGCCCGGGGCACGGTGCGGACGCGGCGCGGACGCCCGTGGTCGCCGGGGTGCGTCACTGGTAGGTGACCAGGTCGGGGACCGGCTGCACCTGGTACGTCTGCACCGGGTCCAGCATCGGCAGGTCCTCGTCGTAGAAGTTCTTCCACCCCCAGTGCACGGGCGGCGCGCCGGCGCGCAGTGCCGCCCACGTCCCGGCCTTCGCGGCCTGGCTGCCCTGCCCGTCGACGTGGATGAGCAGCGCGAGCTCGTCGTGCGACGTGTCCAGGCGCTCGCGCTCGGAGACCATCCGCAACGAGAACTGGTGCAGCACGAGCATCTTCTGCGGCAGGGCCCGCTCCCGGGCGAACCCGGCGAGCCAGGCGGCCGTCGCGTTCACCTCGTCGACCCCGACGGAGCCGATCTGACGCAGGTGCACCTGGTCCGGGGCGAGACGCCACTCGGGGTCCAGGGCGAGGCCGACGTGGGGCAGCGCCAGCAGGTCGGCGTACGCCTGCGCCTGGGTGAGGAAGTCGGTGCGCCCCGGCTGCAGGTCGAGCACGACGTACTGGCCGGCCGCACCGGCCGCCTCGACCAGGGGGCGCAGCTCCTCGACGGACCGGCGGCGGGAGTAGGTGCCGTCAGGCTCCGGCCCGGCGGACGCGATGGTGGCGATGACCTCGACGGCCGGCACGACGGTGTCCGTCGTCAGGCCCCGGTACATCGCCGCGTGCTCCTCGGCGCGCACCAGCGTCGCGGGGACGTCCTGCTCGCCCAGCACGCCGAGAGCACCCGACCCCGGCGTCCCGTACAGCGCGACGTACCGCTTGCCCGGCTGGCCGGGCACGGCCGGGAAGACCAGCTGTCCGCCACCAGGGAGCTCGACACCCGTGCGTGCCGCCGCGACCCGCGCCGCGAGCCGCTCGACGGGGCCGAACGACGGGCCGTAGGCGACGACCGCGGCCGCGTCCGCCCCCGCGAGCCCACGCACGCTGCCCGAGGTCGCGCGCGGGTCGCCGCCGGGCACCTGGAGGACGTCGACGCCG
>JAEWEJ010000233.1 GCA_023389455.1 Actinomycetes bacterium
CCGCAGGAACGCGGGCCCGCCGCGGTACGCCTCCCAGGCGGACACGGCCGGCAGCACCGGGGTCCCGGCCACGGGGTCCGTCGGGCCGTCGGCGCCCTCCGTGGGCGCGGCGACCGGCCCCTGGCCCTCTCCCTCCACGCGGGCGTGCCGTGGCGGGACCGCCAGACGCAGCACGTCCGCGAGAGTCCCGGCCCAACGGTCCGCGACCGCCCGGGCCAGGCGCGCGACGGCCGGCGTGACCACGGGCTCCCCCGACACGACCCGCCGCAGGGGCAGCAGACGCCCCTCGTGCTCCGCCTCGTCCACGCGGTCCAGGAGCCACCCGTCGACGTCCTGGCCGGCGAAGCGCACCTTCACGCGCACGCCCGGACGGGCCGCGGCGTCGAGCGTCTCGGGGACGACGTACTCGAAGGGTCGGTCGAGGTGCGGCGGCGCGAGGTCCACGCAGACGCGCGCCACCGGCAGCCGTGCGGCCGGACCGGGCAGGGGCGCCACCCGGCGTCGCCGCGTGGCGGGGGCGGGCACCTCGAGCCCGGTCAGCGCGGGCTGCTCCGGGGTGGGGGTACCGCTCACGTGGCCCATCCCACCACGTCGCGACGCCGGGGCGCCGGGCGTGCCGTGCCGGGCGCTCCGGGTGCGGGACGGACCCCGGGCAGGGTCAGCCGACGGCCGACAGCAGGTCGGCCGTGCGGTCCGTGCGCTCCCAGGTGAACTCGGGCAGCTCGCGGCCGAAGTGGCCGTACGCCGCCGTCCGGCGGTAGATCGGCCGCAGCAGGTCGAGGTCGCGGATGATCGCGGCCGGGCGCAGGTCGAACACCTCGCGGATCGCCGTCGTCAGCACCTCGTCGGGCACGGTGCCGGTACCGAACGTCTCGACGTACAGCCCCACGGGGTGGGCCTTGCCGATCGCGTAGGCGACCTGCACCTCGCAACGGCGCGCGAGCCCCGCCGCGACGACGTTCTTGGCCACCCAGCGCATCGCGTACGCGGCGGAGCGGTCGACCTTCGACGGGTCCTTGCCCGAGAAGGCGCCGCCACCGTGGCGGGCCATGCCGCCGTAGGTGTCGACGATGATCTTGCGCCCGGTCAGGCCGGCGTCGCCCTGCGGACCGCCGATGACGAACTGGCCGGTGGGGTTGACCAGCAGGCGGTGCCCGGAGGTGTCGAGGCCCACGTCGGCGAGGACCGGGCGGACGACGAGCTCGGCCACCTGGGACGCGAGCCGGGACTCCGCGAGGTCGGGCTCGTGCTGCGTCGACAGCACGACCGTGTCGAGCGCCACCGGCCGGTCGCCGTCGTACCCGACGGTCACCTGGGTCTTGCCGTCCGGGCGCAGGCCCGCCAGCGTCCCCTCCTTGCGCACGAGGGCGAGCTGCTCGGCGAGCCGGTGCGCGAGCCAGATCGGCAGCGGCAGCAGCGACGGGGTCTCGTCGCTGGCGTAGCCGAACATCAGACCCTGGTCGCCCGCGCCCTGCAGGTCCAGCGGGTCGAGGTCGGCGGTGTCCTGACGCACCTCGATGGCCTTGTCGACGCCCGCGGCGATGTCCGGCGACTGCTGACCGATCGAGACGGACACGCCGCAGGAGTCGCCGTCGAACCCGATCTGCGAGGACGTGTAGCCGATGCCGCGGACGACCTGCCGCACGATCTGCGGGATCTCGACGTACGCGCTGGTGGTGACCTCGCCGGCCACGTGGACCAGCCCGGTCGTGACCATCGTCTCGACCGCGACGCGTGCCGACGGGTCCTGCTCGAGGATCGCGTCGAGGATGGCGTCCGAGATCTGGTCACAGATCTTGTCGGGGTGACCCTCCGTCACCGACTCCGAGGTGAACAGGCGCAGCGGCGTGGAGGTCATACCGGGATCGTACCGGCGCCCGCGGGGCCCGATGACGCACCGTCCAGCGTCGGGACGACCGCGTCCCAGACCGCGTCCGCGACCTCGTCCTTGGTGCCGGCAGCGGTGCCGACGACGTCGCCGTCCCGGTCGAGCACCGTGATCTCGTTCGTCGTCGTCCCGAATCCCCGGCCACCGCCGACGGCGTTGACGACCAGGAGGTCCGCACCCTTGCGGCGGGCCTTGGCCCGCGCGTGCTCGAGCACCGACGCGTCCGCGTCACCGGTCTCGGCTGCGAAGCCGACGACCACCTGCCCGGCCCGCGGGGGGTCGGTCACGAGCTCGCGGAGCACGTCCGTCGTCTCGACGAGCCGTAGCACGGGCGCCTCGCCGGACTTCTTGAGCTTCGCGTCGGCGACGGACGCAGGCCGGTAGTCCGCCACGGCGGCGGCCATCACCACGACGTCCGCGTCCTTCGCGGCCGCGCGCACGGCGTGCCGCAGCTCCTCACCCGTCTCGACGGGCACGACGTCGACCCGTCGGTCGACGCCGGCGAGCACCTCGGTGCCCACGTTCGCCGCGACCAGCGTCACGTGCGCACCGCGCCGGGCCGCGGTCGTGGCGAGCGCCACGCCCTGACGCCCCGACGACCGGTTGCCGAGGAAGCGGACCGGGTCGAGCGGCTCGCGTGTGCCACCCCCGGACACGACCACGCGGCGACCGGCGAGGTCGTGGGCCGGCGAGGGTGCCAGGAGCCCGAGCGCCGCGTCCGCGATCACCTCGGGGTCGGGCAGCCGGCCGGCTCCGCTGTCCGCTCCCGTGAGCCGGCCGACGGCCGGGTCGAGGACGTGGATCCCGCGCTCGCGCAGCGTCGCCACGTTCGCGACGGTGGCGGGGTGCTCCCACATCTCGGTGTGCATCGCCGGTGCCACGAGGACCGGGCAGCGCGCCACGAGCAGGGTCGCCGTCAGCAGGTCGTCCGCGCGGCCGGTCGCCGCGCGCGACAGCAGGTCGGCCGTGGCCGGGGCCACGACCACCAGGTCGGCGCTCTTGCCGACGGCGACGTGCGCGACCTGGTCGACGTCCTCGAAGACGTCGGTCGTCACGCGCTCGCCCGAGAGCGCCTCCCACGTCGCCCGCCCGACGAACTCGAGCGACGAGCGGGTGGGCACGACGCGGACGTCGTGCCCCTGCTCACGCAGCAGGCGCAGCAGGAGGATCGCCTTGTAGGCGGCGATCCCGCCCGCGACACCCAGGACGATGCGCATGACCGGGGGCTCAGGCCTCCGCGACCGGCTCGGACGTGAGCAGGCCGGCGTCGATCTCGCGCATCGCGATCGACAGCGGCTTCTCCTGCGGGCGGGTCTCGACCAGCGGGCCGACGTACTCGAGCAGGCCCTCGTTGAGCTGCGCGTAGTAGGCGTTGATCTGCCGTGCGCGCTTGGCGGAGAACAGCACGAGCGCGTACTTGGAGTCGGCGCGCTCGAGGAGGCGGTCGATCGGCGGGTCGGTGATGCCCGTGGGGGCGGCAACGGTTCCGGACACGGAGGACTCCTGTCCTGTCGGGTGGCTGTGCGGGTCGTGGGCGCCGCCGGCACGGGCCCCGCATCGGGGAGGGCGGCAAGCGGCGCAGTCACGACCATCCTACCCGGTCACACGGGGCGTCCGGGCGTGCGTGTCAGGTGGCGCGCCCCTGAGGTCAGGCCGTGACCCCCATCAGGTGCACCAGCTCGTCGGTCGCGCGGTGCACGTCGTCGTTGACCACGACGTGGTCGAACTCGGACTCGGCGGCCAGCTCGACGCGCGCGGTCGCGAGGCGACGCTCCCGCTCCTCCTCGCTCTCGGTCCCCCGGCCGACGAGGCGACGCACCAGCTCGTCCCAGGACGGCGGTGCGAGGAACACGAAGCGCGCGTCCGGCATGGTCTCGCGCACCTGGCGCGCACCCTGCAGGTCGATCTCCAGCAGCGCGGGCTCCCCCGCGGCGAGCCGCTCCAGCACCGGCCCGCGGGGCGTGCCGTAGCGGTTGCGGCCGTGCACGACGGCCCACTCCAGGAGCTCGCCCCCCGCGACCATCTCGTCGAACCGCTCGCTCGAGACGAAGTGGTAGTGCAGCCCGTCGACCTCGCCGGGCCGTGGGTCGCGGGTCGTCATGGACACCGACAGCCACACCTGCGGGTAACGGGCGCGGATGTCGGCCGAGACCGTCCCCTTGCCCACTGCGGTCGGTCCGGCGAGCACGGTGAGCCGTGCCGGCTGCGTCGTCATGGGTGGTGCACCGCTCCAGATCCGGGGGAATCCGCCCGGGTCGTCCCGGACATGCCACGGCGCCCCGTCCGGTGTCGGACGGGGCGCCGTGAAACGCTCTCAGCCGAACCGGTCGACGAGCGCCTTGACCTGGTGCGGGCCGAGGCCGCGCACCCGGCGCGTCTCCGAGATGCCGATCTCGGACATGATCGCACGGGCCTTGACCTTCCCCACACCGGGAAGGGACTCGAGGAGTGCAGCGACCTTCAGCTTGCCGATCGTCTCGTCCTGCTGCCCCTGCTCGATCACCTCGGACAGGGAGCCCTGCGAGTACTTGAGGCGGTTCTTCACCTCGGCACGGGCCTGCCGCGCCGCGGCAGCCTTCTCGAGCGCGGCGGCTCGTTGTTCGGGAGTCAGCGGA
>JAEWEJ010000011.1 GCA_023389455.1 Actinomycetes bacterium
CCGTGCAGGCGGCCGCCGTGCACACCGGTGAGCTGCTCGACCGGGCGCTGCGCCGGGCGTCGGACGAGCGCGACGCCGCGGAGGCGGCGCGGGCGGAGCGCGACCGCGCGCTGACGGCCGTGCGCGCGCAGGTCGACGGGCTGGCCCGGGACCTGGCCGAGCTCACGGACGTCGCCCACAGGGACGAGGTCGCACGCGCCGAGCAGCGACTGCGCGTCGAGCAGCTGGAGACCCGTGCCGTCGAGGAGCTGGGCCTCGACCCCGACGTGCTGCTCGACGAGTTCGGTCCGCACCGGGACGTGCCCGTGGTCCTGCCGCCCGGGGTCGAGCACCCGGAGGGTGCGCCCACGGCGGTGCCCTACGTCCGTGCCGAGCAGGAGAAGCGCCTGCGTGCCGCCGAGCGGGGCCTCGCCCAGCTGGGCAAGGTCAACCCCCTGGCCCTCGAGGAGTTCGCCGCGCTCGAGGAGCGTCACCAGTTCCTGGTCGAGCAGCTCGCCGACCTCAAGAAGTCGCGCACGGACCTGCTGGAGATCGTCAAGGACATCGACCAGCGCGTGGAGCAGGTCTTCACCGACGCCTACCGGGACACCGCCGCGGCCTTCGACGTGGTCTTCCCGCGGCTGTTCCCGGGCGGCGAGGGCCGGCTGGTCCTCACGGACCCGGACGACATGCTGACCACGGGCATCGAGGTCGAGGCGCGGCCCGCCGGCAAGAAGGTCAAGCGCCTCTCCCTGCTGTCGGGCGGTGAGCGCTCGCTCACGGCGGTCGCGCTGCTCGTGGCGATCTTCAAGGCCCGACCCAGCCCGTTCTACGTCATGGACGAGGTCGAGGCGGCGCTCGACGACGCCAACCTCGGCCGGCTGCTCGAGATCTTCCGCGAGCTGCAGGACGACTCGCAGCTCATCGTCGTGACGCACCAGAAGCGCACGATGGAGATCGCCGACGCGCTGTACGGGGTGACGATGCGGGGCGACGGCGTCACCACCGTCATCAGCCAGCGCATGTCCGACGACGTCCCCGCCTGACGGCCTCCCGCCTGACGCCCCGGTCGGACGACCTCCCGCCTGACGCCCCCGTCGGACGACCTCCACGCCCGCCGGCGCCGGGCACCCGCGGGCGCCGTGTGAAGGTTGTGCGTGGGTTCGTCCCGCTGCCGCGGGTCGGCCTGCGGGCCGCCCGGGCCGGGCCGGACACTGGGGGCGTGGCGCTCGTGATCTGGATCCTCGTCGCACTGCTCGCCGCGGCGGCAGTGTTCCTGCTCGTCCCCGTCCGGTCCGACGGGGAGAGTCCCTGGACGGCCTTCCGTCGGGGCCTGCGGGCGCGCCGCCACCCCGACGCCGAGCAGGAGGAGGCCGCGCGCGCCGCCGCGGCGCAGCCCGTCGACCTGTCGCTGGCCGACTTCCTGCGCGCGACCGCGTCCGAGGGTGACGGCTACCTCCAGCCGGAGGAGCTCGCAGACGACCTGCGCACCGCCAAGGACCGCGCGACGCACGTGCTGCGCCCGCGCCGCTGACCCTCCGCGCGTGCACCGGGAGGTGCCGCGCGCCGCCGCTGCGCCCGGCCGGGTCGCACCGGGGTCGTGCCGCCCGACAGACTGTGCGCGTGGACCTCAACGATCTCCTGCCCTACCTGATCGGCGTGCCCGTGCTCGCGGCGGGTGCCGTCGCGGCCGTCCGGGTGCGACGCAGCCGCACGCACACCCCGCCCCCGGTCGAGGAGCAGCCCACCGCGGCCCCGACCGGTACGGTCGTCGCCGAGCCGCCCCTGCCGCCGGCGCCCGAGGCCCCCGAGGCCCCCGAGGGCACGCAGGTCACCGACGAGGACCTGCTGCCCGACGCGCTCGTCGCGCCCCCGATCGAGACGCCCGCACCGACGGCCGGCCGCCTGGCACGGCTGCGCGACCGGCTCGCGCGCTCCGGGTCGCCGCTGGGTACGCGCCTGCTGGGCGTCCTCTCGCGGGACCACCTCACCGAGGACGACTGGGACGAGCTCGAGGAGACCCTCCTGCTCGCCGACGTCGGCGCAGGCCCCACGGACGAGCTGATCCAGGCGCTGCGCACGCGGGTGCGCGTCGAGGGGCTGCGCGACGGCGAGCAGGCGCGCGCCGTCCTGCGCGAGCAGCTCCTCGCGCTCGTCGACCCGACGCTGGACCGCTCCCTGCACACCGCACCGACCACCGACGACTCGGGCCGCCAGGTCCCCGCCGTCGTCCTCGTCGTCGGCGTCAACGGCACGGGCAAGACCACGACGGTCGGCAAGCTGGCCCGCGTCCTGGTCGCCGACGGCCGCAGCGTCGTGCTCGGTGCGGCCGACACCTTCCGCGCGGCGGCGGCCGACCAGCTCGAGACGTGGGGCTCGCGCGTCGGGGTGCCGACCGTGCGCTCCGACCGTGACGGTGCCGACCCGGCGGCCGTCGCGTTCGACGCCGTGCGCGCGGGCCTGGACGACGGCGCGGACGTCGTGCTGGTCGACACCGCCGGACGCCTGCAGAACAAGGCGGGCCTCATGGACGAGCTCGGCAAGATCACCCGCGTCATCACCCGGACCGCGCCGCTGTCGGAGGTGCTGCTGGTGCTGGACGCGACCACCGGCCAGAACGGCCTGAACCAGGCGCGCGTGTTCGGCGAGGTCGCCGGTGTGACCGGCATCGTGCTGACCAAGCTGGACGGCACGGCCAAGGGCGGCATCGTGGTGGCCGTGCAGCGCGAGCTCGGGGTGCCCGTCAAGCTGGTCGGGCTGGGCGAGGGCCCGGACGACCTGGCGCCGTTCGACCCCGAGGCGTTCGTCGACGGCCTGCTCCAGTCCTGAGCCGCACCGCCGGGCCCCGCGGGGCCCGGCGGTCGACGGGCCACCTGTCGGGACGCCGCGTACCGGGCACTGGACAAATGCCCAGCGCGAAACCCAACGTTTACGCAGCGGGCACGGCTGTCACGCGCGTGTAACCCCGCTGCCGGTCCCGCGAAACGGCGCCGCTCCACAGTTGTCCCCGTCCGGCCGCCTGGCTGGCGAGGGGAGAGACGACATGGAGTGGGACACCGGAGCCGCAGCCTGGATGCTGACCTCAGCATCCCTCGTGCTCCTCATGACGCCGGGACTGGCGTTCTTCTACGGGGGCATGGTCCGGGGCAAGTCCGTCCTCAACATGATGATGATGTCGTTCGGCGCGATGGGCGTCGTCGGGGTCCTCTACGTGCTGTGGGGATGGTCGATGTCGTACGGGTCGAGCGTCGCCGGGGTCTTCGGCAACCCGTTCGACCAGTTCGGCCTCAGCGGCACGCTGTTCGACGCCGACGGGGCGCCGATGGTCGGGCTGGGGAACTACCCCCAGGTCATCGACGTGGCGTTCCAGGTCACGTTCGCGATCATCACGGTCGCGCTCATCAGCGGCGCGCTGGCCGACCGGACCCGGTTCGGCACCTGGATGGCGTTCGTCGCCGTGTGGGTCACCGTGACGTACTTCCCGATGGCGCACATGGTGTGGGGCGGCGGGCAGCTGTCCGGTGCCGAGGGCTCGATCGCGGCCGCGATGTTCGGCACGACCGACGGGGTCGCCAACACGTCGCCGATCGACTTCGCGGGCGGCACGGTCGTCCACATCAACGCCGGTGTCGCCGCTCTGGTCCTGGCGCTGATCATCGGCAAGCGCAAGGGCTTCGGCACGGAGGCCATGCGGCCGCACAACCTGCCGTTCGTCATGCTCGGCGCCGCGCTCCTGTGGTTCGGCTGGTTCGGCTTCAACGCCGGCTCCGCCTTCGGCGCCGACGAGAACGCGGGCATGGCGTGGGTCAACACGACGACCTGCACCGCCGCCGCGATGCTCGCCTGGCTCATCACGGAGAAGATCCGTGACGGCCACGCCACGTCGCTCGGCGCCGCGTCGGGCATCGTCGCCGGCCTGGTCGCCATCACCCCGGCCGCCGGTGCGCTCCGCCCGGTCACGTCAATCATCCTGGGCGTCATCGCGGGCGTGCTCTGCGCCCTCGCCGTCGGCCTGAAGTACAAGTTCGGCTACGACGACTCGCTCGACGTCGTCGGTGTCCACCTCGTCGGCGGTCTCGTCGGTACCGTGATGATCGGCTTCCTGGCCGCCGACACGGGTCTGTTCTTCGGCGGTGGCGCCAACCAGCTCATCATCCAGATCGTGATCGCGCTCGTGGCGATCGTCTTCTCCGGTCTGACGACGCTGGTGATCGGTCTCATCCTCAAGGCCACGCTCGGGTGGCGCGTCTCGCAGGACGTCGAGGTCGGCGGCATCGACCTCGCGGTGCACGGCGAGACGGCGTACGAGAACCTGGGCGGCGCCCGTGTCGTGTCGGAGGTGAAGTGATGACGAAGCTCGTGACGGCGATCATCCAGCCGCACCGGTTGGACGACGTGAAGTCGGCCCTCGAGGCCGCGGGCGTCCGCGGCCTGACGGTCAGCGAGGCCAGCGGGTACGGCCGCCAGAAGGGTCACACCGAGGTCTACCGCGGTGCGGAGTACACGGTGGACCTGGTGCCGAAGGTGCGGATCGACGTGCTCGTCGCCGACGAGGACGTGGCCGGTGTCACCGAGGTGGTCGTGCAGGCCGCCCAGACCGGCAAGATCGGCGACGGCAAGGTCTGGGTCGTGCCGGTCGAGGACGTGGCTCGCGTCCGCACCGGTGAGCACGGCGACGACGCGCTCTAGGTCGCAGCCGACAGATGACGACTGAGCGGCCGCCCGCGGGGGGCGCGGCCGGGTCGCCGGAGCAGCCGCAGGTCCCGTACCCCGCCGGGGTGCGGGACCTGCGTGCTGCCCGGCTCGACCTGGCCGCACGGATGATGGGACCGGGCAGCGACGGGGTGGCGCGTCGGCGCGCCGTCGCGGACCTGGTGATCGGAGCG
This sequence comes from Actinomycetes bacterium, assembly GCA_023389455.1. Taxonomy (GTDB): domain Bacteria; phylum Actinomycetota; class Actinomycetes; order Actinomycetales; family Cellulomonadaceae; genus Cellulomonas. The sequence continues at coordinate 4,866 of JAEWEJ010000011.1, forward strand.
CTCGCCCGGTTGTGGACCGAGGCGACGGAGGGTCGCGACGTGCAGGGCGTCGCGCTGGGGGTGGTCGGCAGCGTCGGGCGCGGTGACGCGAGCCCGGCCTCGGACCTGGACCTGCTCCTCGTGCACGAGGGGCGCGGGCACTCCGCCGAGGCGCTCGGCGACCTGGCGCAGCGCCTGTGGTACCCGATCTGGGACGCACGGCTGGACCTCGACCACTCGGTGCGCTCGCTCGCGCAGTGCCGCCAGGTGGCGTCCAAGGACCTGCCCGCCGCGGTCGGGCTCCTGGAGCTCCAGCCCGTCGCCGGGGACGGCGTCGTGGTCGCGCGGGCCACGTCCGCGCTGCTGGCGGACTGGCGGTCGGCGGCACGCCGGAGGCTGCCCGAGCTGCTGGCGTCGACGAAGCAGCGGGCGGACCGGCACGGCGAGCTGGCCTACCTCATCGAGCCCGACCTCAAGGAGGCCCGCGGCGGGATCCGCGACGCGGTCGTCCTGTCCGCGCTCGCCGCGACGTGGCTCACCGACCGTCCGCACGGCGCCGTCGACCACGCGTACGCCCACCTGCTGGACGTGCGCGACGCGCTGCAGGTGGTCACCCGCCGGCACACCAACCGCCTCCTGCAGGCCGACCAGGACGAGGTCGCCGCGCTCGTCGGCTTCGACGACCGGGACGACCTGCTCGCCTCGATCGCCGAGGCCGGACGGGTGATCTCGTACGCGCTGGACACCACGGCCCGCAACGCCCGCCAGGCGCTGCAGCGCCCGGCCCGACGCCCCGTCCTGGTGCGCGGCCGGCGCACGCCCCCGCGCCTGCGCACGATCGCCGAGGGCCTGGTCGAGCACGACGGCGAGATCGTCCTGTCCGTCGACGCGCGACCCGCGGAGGACCCCGTGCTGTCGCTGCGCGCCGCCGCGACGGCCACCCGCACGGGCCTGGTCCTGTCGCCCGTCACCGTGGCGAGCCTCGAGGCGACGCCGCCGCTGCCCACGCCGTGGCCGCGCGCCGCGCGCCAGCAGCTGCTGCACCTGCTGGGGTCCGGGCACGCCCAGGTGCCCGTGTGGGAGGCGCTGGACCTCGGCGGGGTCGCCACGACGTGGATCCCCGAGTGGGCGGGCGTCCGCAACCGTCCGCAGCGCTCGGCGATCCACCGCCACACGGTCGACCGCCACCTGGTGGAGACCGTGGCGCGCGCGAGCCGTGACCGGCGCGCGGTGGCGGCACCCGACACGCTCCTGCTGGCGGCGCTGCTGCACGACATCGGCAAGCGCGCGGGGGCGGGGGACCACTCCGTCGAGGGCGCGCGGCTGGCCGGCCCGATCGTGGCGCGGATGGGGTTCGGCCCCCAGGTCGTCGGCGACGTGACGCGGCTCGTGCGCGAGCACCTGACGCTCGCGGAGCTCGCGACGACCGCCGACCCGGACGACCCGGCGACCCTCGAGCGGCTGCTCGACGCGGTCGACGGCCGGGCCGACCTGCTCATGCTCCTGCGCGCGTTGACGGAGGCCGACGCGTCCGCCGCCGGGCCCGCGGCGTGGACGGCGTGGCGCGCGACGCTGGTCGACGACCTGACCGCCCGGGCCGCACGGGCGCTGGCGGGTACCCTGGGACGTCCGTAGCCGTCCGTCCGACCACCGCGAGGCCCAGGTTGTTCGCCACCCTCTCCGACCGTCTCACGTCGACGTTCAAGAACCTTCGTGCGAAGGGTCGCCTGTCCGAGGCGGACATCGACGCGACGATCCGCGAGATCCGCCGGGCGCTGCTCGACGCCGACGTGGCCGTGCCCGTCGTGCGGCAGTTCACCGGCGCCGTGCGCGAGCGCGCGCTGTCGTCCGAGGTGTCGGGCGCGCTGAACCCCGCGCAGCAGGTCGTCAAGATCGTCAACGACGAGCTCGTCGCGATCCTCGGCGGCCAGACGCGCACCCTCGCGTTCGCCAAGCAGCCGCCGACCGTCATCATGCTCGCGGGCCTCCAGGGTGCCGGGAAGACGACGCTCGCCGGCAAGCTTGCCCGCTGGCTGCGCGAGCAGGGGCACACCCCGCTGCTGGTGGCGGCCGACCTGCAGCGACCCAACGCGGTGACCCAGCTCCAGGTCGTCGGCGAGCGTGCCGGCGTCCCCGTCTTCGCGCCGCACCCGGGGAACCAGGGCGCCGACGACGTGCTGCCCGCCGGTGCCGACCCGGTGGCCGTCGCCCAGGCGGGCCTCGAGACGGCGCGCCAGAAGCAGCACGACGTCGTCATCGTCGACACGGCCGGCCGCCTCGGCGTCGACGCCGAGCTCATGGCGCAGGCGTCGGACATCCGTGACGCGGTCTCGCCGGACGAGATCCTGTTCGTCGTCGACGCGATGATCGGCCAGGACGCCGTGACCACCGCGCAGGCCTTCGCCGACGGCGTCGGGTTCACCGGTGTGGTGCTCTCGAAGCTCGCCGGCGACGCCCGCGGTGGTGCGGCGCTGTCGATCGCCAGCGTGACCGGGCGTCCGATCATGTTCGCGTCGACGGGTGAGAAGCTCACCGACTTCGAGGTCTTCCACCCGGACCGCATGGCCTCGCGCATCCTCGACATGGGCGACGTGCTGACGCTCATCGAGCAGGCCGAGAAGGCGTTCGACGCCGAGCAGGCCGAGAAGATGGCCGGCAAGCTCGTCTCCGGCGAGGACTTCACGCTCGAGGACTTCCTCGTGCAGATGCAGCAGCTCAAGAACATGGGCTCCATCAAGAAGATGTTCGGCATGCTGCCGGGCATGGGGCAGATGCGTGAGGCCCTGGAGAACTTCGACGAGCGCGAGGTCGACCGCATCGAGGCGATCATCCGCTCGATGACGCCCGGCGAGCGGCAGAACCCCAAGATCATCAACGGCTCGCGGCGGGCGCGCATCGCCCGCGGGTCCGGCACCACGACGAGCGAGATCAACCAGCTCCTCGAGCGGTTCGACGGTGCCCGCAAGATGATGCGCCAGATGGCGAAGGGCGGCGGCATGCCCGGGGGGATGCCCGGCATGGGCAACCTGCCCGGCATGGGCGGCAAGAAGTCCCGCGGCAAGCAGGCGCCGGCCAAGCGCGCCAAGGGTGCGCGGTCGGGCAACCCCGCGAAGCGGGCGGAGCAGGAGCGCGCCGCGGCCGCACGCGCGGCGGGCGCCACGTCGGCCGCGCCCGCGGGCTCCGCGTTCGGCCTCGGTGGTGGCGCGCAGGCACCCGCGGACCCTGCGTCGTTCGACCCGAGCGACCTGCCGACCGGGCTGGGTGACCTCTTCAAGGGTCGCTGACGCGCGTGATCACGCACCTGCGCGGCACCGTGGTCGTCGACGACGACCACGAGGTCGGCGAGGCATGGGTCGTGGGGGACCGGCTCACCCTGGAGCGGCCGGACCGGGCTCCCGACGCCGTGCTGCAGGGCTGGGTGGTGCCCGGCCTCGTCGACGTGCACTGCCACGTCGGTCTCGCGGCGGACGGCCCGGTGGACGACGCCACCGCGCAGGCGCAGGCGCAGGCCGACCGGGACGCCGGCGTGCTGCTGGTGCGCGACGCGGGCTCACCGGCGGACACCCGCTGGATGGACGAGCGCGACGACCTGCCGCGGCTCCTGCGTGCCGGGCGGCACCTGGCCCGTCCCAGGCGGTACCTGCGCCACTACGGGCGCGAGCTGGCCGACCCTGCGCAGCTGCCGCAGGCGGTGCGCGAGGAGGCGGCCCGCGGCGACGGCTGGGTGAAGCTCGTGGCCGACTGGATCGACCGCGACCTCGGTGCCGACGGCGACCTGCGTCCGCTCTGGTCGGACGAGGTGCTGGCGGCCGCCGTCGCGGCAGCCCACGACGCGGGCGCCCGGGTCACGGCCCACACGTTCAGCCACGAGGCGCTCGACGGGCTGCTCGACGCGGGGGTGGACGGGCTGGAGCACGCGACGGGGGCCACCCCGGAGCAGATCGAGCGGATCGCCGCCGCGGGCGTGCCGGTCACCGCCACCTTGCTGCAGGTGGGCCAGTTCGCCGCGATCGCCGCCCAGGGGGAGGCGCGGTACCCCCGGTTCGCCGCCCGGATGCGCGCGATGCACGCCCGGCGCCACGACCACGTGCGTGACCTGCACGACGCCGGCGTGCGCGTCCTGCTCGGCACGGACGCGGGGGGCACGATCGCGCACGGCCGAATCGCCGACGAGGCGGCCGAGATGGTCCGCGCCGGCATCCCCGCGCGCGACGTCGTCGCGGCCGCCTCCTGGCGGACCCGGGCGTGGCTCGGCGTGCCGGGGATCGCCGAGGGGGCGAGCGCGGACGTGGTCGTGCTCGACGCGGACCCCCGCGTCGACGTGGCCGCCCTGCGACGCCCGGCGGCCGTCGTGCTGCGCGGGGTGCGTGTCCGCTGACGCCGTCCCGCCTCGCGCGGGCGGGGGGTGCGCGCGGCCCGTCGAGCCGAGGCCCCGGCGGCGACCACGGACGGGTTGGGAGCGGTGGGTCGGGTCTGGCACAATGGTCGGTTGTACTCGGTCCGTGCAGCCCCTCTACCTGCCCGGTGCCGTGTCCTCCGGCCGCAAACGGCGCACCCACCCCACGGGACGCGCCGCGAGGCCACCCCGGCAGACATCAGGAGAACACCACCTCGTGGCAACGAAGATCCGTCTCAAGCGCATGGGCAAGATCCGCGCGCCGTACTACCGCATCGTCGTCGCCGACTCGCGCACCAAGCGCGACGGTCGCGTGATCGAGGAGATCGGCAAGTACCACCCGACCGAGGAGCCCTCGCTGATCGAGGTCGCCTCGGACCGTGCGCAGTACTGGCTGGGCGTCGGCGCGCAGCCGACCGAGCAGGTGCGCGTGCTGCTCAAGGTCACCGGTGACTGGCAGAAGTTCAAGGGCCTGCCCGGTGCCGAGGGCACGCTGCGCGTGAAGGAGGCCAAGGCCGACCCGAAGGCCGCCGTCGAGGCCGCCGCGCTGGACGCCGAGAAGGTCAAGGCGAAGGCGTCGGAGAAGAAGGCCGCCGCCACGGAGGAGCCCGCCGCGGCTCCCGCCGAGGACGAGCAGGCCTGATGCTGGCCGACGCGCTCGAGCACCTGGTGCGCGGCATCGTCGACCACCCGGGCGACGTGCGCGTGCGTGCGTCGTCGCTGCGCCGTGGGGAGATGCTCGAGGTGCGCGTGCACCCCGAGGACCTCGGGCGCGTCATCGGTCGTGGTGGCCGTACCGCGCGGGCGCTGCGCACCGTGGTCGGCGCACTGTCGACCGACGGTGCCGTGCGCGTCGACGTGGTCGACGTCGACCGGCGCTGACCGCAGACACCCGACGGCCCGGTCCCTCGACGAGGGGCCGGGCCGTCGTCGTCCCCGACACGTCGGGGGAGGGAGTGACATGCTGCTGACCGTCGCCCGGATCGGGCGTCCGCACGGGCTGCGCGGAGAGGTCGCGCTGGACGTGCGCACCGACGCGCCGCAGGACCGGCTCGTCGTCGGTGCGCGGTTCGTGACCGAGCCCGCCGAGGCCGGCCCGCTGGAGGTCGAGCGGGTCCGCGAGGCGCAGGGGCGCTGGTACGTGACGTTCGCCCAGGCGGGCGACCGGACGGGGGCCGAGGCGCTGCGGGGCGTCGCCCTGCTCGTGGACCCGGCCGAGGACGCCGGGGACGACGACGGCTGGTACCCGCACGAGCTGGCGGGGCTGCGGGCCGAGCACGCCACCGACGGCCGTCTGCTGGGCGAGGTCGTGGGGCTCGAGCACCTGCCTGCGCACGACGTGCTCGTCCTGCGGGAGCCCGACGGGGCGCGCACCCTCGTGCCCTTCGTCGAGGCGATCGTCCCGGTCGTCGACGTCGCGGGCGGCCGTGTCGTCCTCGACCCGCCCGGCGGGCTGCTCGCGGCCGACGCCGCGAACCTCGTCGTGAGCGACGAGACGCGCGGCACGAGCGACGAGGACTGACACGTGCGCGTCGACGTCGTCTCCATCTTCCCGGAGTACCTCGCCCCCCTGGAGCTGTCGCTCGTCGGCAAGGCGCGCACGGCCGGCCTGCTGGACCTGCAGGTCCACGACCTGCGCGCGTGGACCGACGACCGCCACCGGACCGTCGACGACACGCCGTTCGGTGGCGGTGCGGGCATGGTCATGCGCGCCGACGTGTGGGGCCGGGCGCTCGACGACGTCCTCACGCCCGAGGCCCACCTGATCGTCCCCTCGCCCGCCGGGGCGCGGTTCACGCAGCGCACCGCGGAGTCGCTCGCGACCGAGCAGCACCTGGTGGTCGCGTGCGGGCGGTACGAGGGCATCGACGCGCGTGTCGCGGAGCACTACGCGGCGCGCGGCCGGGTCACGGAGCTGTCGCTCGGCGACTACGTGCTCAACGGCGGTGAGGTCGCGGCGCTCGTCGTCGTCGAGGCGGTCGCGCGGCTGCTGCCCGGTGTCGTCGGCAACCCGGCCTCGCTGGTCGAGGAGTCGCACGGCACCGCCGGGCTGCTGGAGTACCCCGTCTACACCAAGCCCCCCAGCTGGCAGGGCCACGACGTGCCCGAGGTGCTGCTGTCCGGGCACCACGCCCGGATCGAGCGCTGGCGCCGCGACGAGGCCCTGCGTCGGACCGCGCAGCGGCGGCCCGACCTGTGCGCGGCGCTCGACCCCGAGCAGCTGGACAAGCACGACCGGCAGGTCCTGGTGGACTGCGGCTGGGAGGTGCGCGACGGGCGTCTGCAGCAGGTCGCGGCCCCCGCGGGGGCGCCGGGCGACGCGTGACGGGTCCCCGGCGTGCCGCGACGTGCGCCGTCGTGCCGCGGGCGGATTGGGTCGGCCGCGGCCGCTGTGGCAGACTGTCTCCTCGGTGTGCGTCCGCCGCCTCTCTGCCGCAGGGGAGAGCGCCCGTGACGCACGGACCGGAGCGGCCCCTCGGCCGTGACACCGGTCCGGCCGACCACGACCCGAACCACGGGCGACTGCCCTGCCCCGGCAGCGCGTGCGCCCGTCGATCACGTTCCTGACCTGCGGCAGGGCGGGGAAGCGACACGACATGCAGACGCTCGACGCGGTCGACGCAGCATCGCTGCGGAACGACCACCCGGACTTCCGTCCCGGCGACACCCTCAAGGTCAACGTGAAGGTCGTCGAGGGCAACCGCTCCCGCATCCAGGCCTTCCAGGGCGTCGTGATCGCCCGTCAGGGCGCCGGCGTCCGTGAGACGTTCACGATCCGCAAGATCAGCTTCGGCGTCGGTGTCGAGCGGACGTTCCCGCTGCACACCCCGTCCCTCGACTCGATCGAGGTCGTGACGCGCGGTGACGTGCGTCGCGCCAAGCTGTACTACCTGCGCGCGCTGCGCGGCAAGAAGGCCAAGATCAAGGAGAAGCGCGAGCAGGCTCCGGCGAAGAAGGCCTGAGCAGCCACGCTCCCGGCACGTCACGACGGGCGGTCACCCAGCACGGGTGGCCGCCCGTCGGCGTACCCGGGGGTCGGCGGCGGGCCGCGCGCGTCGTCCCACCGCGCACGGCAGCGGGTCTCGCGACGTGGCTCCGTCGCCCGTTCGCGCCGCGTCCGTGCCAGAGTGTGTCGGTGACCGACTTGCGATCCGACGGAACGGGGTCGACGCCGCCCTCGGGCCGGCCAGGCCAGGAGCCGCCGGAGCCCGTGCGACCGCCCTGGGCGCCCACCGGCGCGAGCGGCGGCACCCACCGCGACCGCCCGTCCCCCGAGGAGCGTCCTGCGCCCGGCACACGGGCCGCGCGCCGTCGCGACCGCGAGGCGGTGCGCCGCCGCCCCACGACGGCGTGGTCCTGGGTACGGGAGACCGCGATCATCCTGGTGAGCGCGCTCGTGCTCTCGCTGGTGGTCAAGACCTTCCTCGTGCAGGCGTTCTTCATCCCGTCGCAGTCGATGCGCGAGACGCTGGTCCAGAACGACCGGATCCTCGTGAGCAAGCTGACGCCCGGCCCCTTCGACCTGCGCCGCGGCGACGTGGTCGTCTTCAAGGACCCCGGTGGCTGGCTGCCGCCGGGGATCGAGCAGCCGCGCAGCGCGCTCGCCGAGGCGCTGAACGAGGGCCTGACGTTCATCGGGCTGCTGCCCCAGGACGCCGGGGAGCACCTGGTCAAGCGGGTCATCGGGCTGCCGGGCGACCGTGTGGCGTGCGCCGGCCCCGGCGAGCCGGTCACGGTCAACGGCGTCCCGGTGGACGAGCCGTACCTCGCCCCGGGGTCCCAGCCCAGCGAGATGGCGTTCGACGTGGTGGTGCCGGCCGACTCGCTGTGGGTCATGGGCGACAACCGCCAGCAGTCGGCGGACTCGCGGCGCAACATGGGCAGCCCGGGCGGCGGCTCGGTGCCGGTCGACAACGTCGTCGGCGTCGCCTTCGTCACGGTCTGGCCGCTCGACCGCCTCACGATCCTGCACAACCCGTCCGCGACCTTCGCGGACGTGCCCGACGCGGGATGACGGGAGCAGGACCCGGGACGACGGACCGGTCCCGCGTACCGGTGCCGCGTCGCACCGCCGCGCGGCCGGCCCCGCACCTGCGGCACGAGCGCGCCCTGCTGCGCGACGGCCTGCGGTACGTCGCCGGCATGGACGAGGTGGGTCGTGGTTCGCTGGCGGGACCGGTGTCGGTCGGCGTCGTGGTCGTGGACCTCGCCACCCGCTCCGCCCCCCGGGGGGTCGCGGACTCCAAGCTGCTGTCCCCCGCGGCACGGAGCGCGCTGCTGCCGGCGCTGGGGCGCTGGGGCGTCGCGCGCGCCGTCGGGCACGCGTCGGCCGACGAGATCGACGAGCGCGGCATCATCGCCGCGCTGCGGCTGGCCGGGACCCGGGCGCTCCTGGCTGTCCTGGACGTGGTCGGCCAGGTCGACGCCGTCGTGCTGGACGGCTCCCACGACTGGTTGACACCACCGTCGCCCGACCTGTTCGGCACGCAGGACGACCTCCTCGACCCCGAGCGGTGCGTCCCGGCGCCGCGGGTGCACCTGCGGGTGAAGGCCGACCGGGTGTGCGCCTCCGTCGCCGCGGCCAGCGTGCTCGCCAAGTGCGAGCGGGATGCGCTGATGGTCCGGCACGCCGCGGTCTACCCGCAGTACCGGTGGGAGGAGAACAAGGGCTACGCGTCGCCGGAGCACGTCGCGGCCCTCCGGGAGCACGGACCCAGCCCGCTGCACCGCCGCTCGTGGCGGCTGCCGCAGGTCGACGGTCCGGCGGTCGTGACGCGTGGTGAGGGCTGGCAGATGGACGAGCTGCTGCCGGACGGGTCGTTGCGCGGACCGTCCTGAGGCTGCGATGGGGGATGATGGTCCGGTGAGCGCCGAGGACCTGGAGAACTACGAGACCGACATGGAGCTCGCGCTGTACCGCGAGTACCGCGACGTGGTCGGCCTCTTCTCGTACGTCGTCGAGACCGAGCGCCGCTTCTACCTGGCGAACCACGTGGACCTGCAGGTGCGGTCCGCGGCAGGTGAGGTGTACTTCGAGCTCGCGCTCGTCGACGCGTGGGTGTGGGACGTGTACCGCTCGGCACGCTTCGTGAAGTCCGTGCGGGTCGTGACCTTCAAGGACGTCAACGTCGAGGAGCTCGCGAAGGCGGAGCTCGACCTCGGCTCGGGGGCCGGCTTCCCGCGCTGACGCGCACCCGGTCCGGACCCCGCCCCGCGAGGGCGGGGGACCGCCGGCACCGGGCGCGCCCGTCGCTGCGCCGTGCGGCGGCCAGCCGCCCACAGGCCCCTCGCGTGCGGTCCCGTCCACCGACGGGTCAGGGCGCACGCCGTGCGCCACCCGCCCCCGGGCAGAGTCGCTGCCGGAGGTGGTCGGTGTGCGGGCGAAGGACGCGGTCGGGCGGCACGGGGAGGACGTGGCGGCGGCATTCGTCGTCCGCGCGGGGTGGACGGTGCTCGCGCGCAACTGGCGGTGCCCCGAGGGTGAGCTCGACCTCGTCGCGCTCGACGGTGACGAGGTCGTCGCGGTCGAGGTCAAGACGCGGCGCTCGGCCACGTACGGCCACCCTGCGGAGGCGGTGACGTACCGCAAGCTCGCCCGGGTCCGGAGGTTGACGGCGCGCTGGTTGCGCGAGCACGACGTGCGCCCGGCATCCGTGCGCGTCGACGTGATCGCGGTGGTGCTGCCGGCCCGCGGTGCGGCGCAGGTCGAGCACCTGGTCGGGGTGGTCTGAGTGCTGGGACGGACGCGCGCCGTCGCGCTGGTCGGGCTCACCGGGCACCTCGTGGACGTCGAGTCGCACCTCGCCCCGTCGCTGCCGGGGTTCACGCTCGTCGGGCTGCCCGACGCCTCGCTCGCCGAGGCGCGCGACCGGGTGCGCGCGGCGGTGACGTCGTCGGGGCTGGCGTGGCCCACGCGGCGGATCACGGTGAACCTGTCGCCCGCGACGCTGCCCAAGGCGGGCTCGTCATTCGACCTCGCGGTCGCCGTCGCGACCCTGGCCGGCGCAGGACTCGTCGACGCCGGTGCGGTCGCGCGGTGGGTCCACCTGGGGGAGCTGGGGCTGGACGGCCGACTGCGGCCCGTGCGGGGCGTGCTGCCCTGCGTCGCCGCGGCGGTCACGGCCGGCCACCCGCGAGTCGTCGTCCCCCGGGGCAACGCCGCGGAGGCACGTCTCGTGCCCGGCGCCGACGTCCTGGCTGCCGACAGCCTGGCGCAGGTCGCCGCGCACCACGGGGCGCCGATCGAGGTGCCGGAGGTCGACGCGGTCGCGGACGTGGTGAGCGTGCCGCCGTCGCGCGCGGTGCCCGACCTGGGTGACGTCCTCGGTCAGGAGGAGGCGCGGCACGGGTTGGAGGTCGCGGCAGCAGGCGGACACCACCTCCTCATGGTCGGCCCGCCGGGGGCGGGCAAGACGATGCTGGCCGCGCGGCTCCCGGGCCTCCTGCCCGACCTCGACGAGCCGGACGCCGTGGAGGTGACGGCCGTGCACTCGGTGGCGGGCACCTTCGACCCCGGCGCCGGTCTGCTGCGGCGCCCGCCCTTCGAGGACCCGCACCACACGGCGACGCCGGCGAGCATCGTCGGCGGTGGGTCGGGCGTGCCGCGGCCCGGCGCCGCGTCACGGGCGCACCGTGGGGTGCTGCTGCTGGACGAGGCGCCGGAGTTCTCGTCGGCCGTCCTGCAGACGCTGCGACAGCCTCTCGAGCACGGGGAGCTCGTGCTGCACCGTGCCGGAGGAACCGCGCGCTACCCGGCGCGGTTCCAGCTGGTGCTCGCCGCCAACCCCTGCCCGTGCGGTCACGCCGTGGGCAAGGGCCTGGCGTGCACCTGCCGTCCGGAGCAGCGTCGGCGGTACTTCGGCAAGCTGTCGGGGCCGCTCCTCGACCGTGTCGACCTGCAGCTCGAGGTACCGGCGGCCCGTGCCACCGACGTCGCGGGCGAGGCGACGGTGACGGTGGCGGCACGCGTCGCGGCGGCGCGGGCGTCTCAGCTCGAGCGATGGCGGGGGACGGGGTGGCGCACCAACGCCGAGGTCCCCGGCCGTGAGCTGCAGGCACGGCTGCGTGCCGACCGTCGTCTGGTCGCCGACCTCGACCGAGCGGTCGACCGCGGCACCCTGAGCCTGCGGGGCGCCGACCGCGTGCTGCGAGTGGCCTGGACCGTCGCCGACCTCGACGGCCGCGCCGCACCGGGACGCACCGACGTCGCGCACGCCCTCGTCCTGCGGACGCGGGGGCACGGCGCATGAGCGTGCGCCCGTCGCCCGGACTGCCCCCTGCCGAGCGCACGCAGGACGACCCGGACCGCCGGGCGCGCGCGGTGTGGAGCGCGCTGGCCGAGCCGGGCGACGCCGTCGCCGGGGCGCTCGTCCAGGCCTGCGGTGCCGCGGCGTCGCTGGAGTGGGTCGCCTGGTCCGCCCCACGAGGAGGTACGCCCGGGGGCCTGCCGAGCGAGATCGGCGCCGTCGACGACGCGGTCCGCCGTCGGCTGGACACCGCGC
>JAEWEJ010000102.1 GCA_023389455.1 Actinomycetes bacterium
CGCCTCCAGCGCGTCGAGCTGCGACGACGGCCACGTGCCGACCACGGGACTCCCCCACCTCCGCCGGGTCGTCCCGGGCGCCGTCGCACGCGGCCGGTCCGCGTGCTCCCTGCGCACCCTCGCAGCCCGCGCGCAGGCCCGTCGAGCCCGCGCGCGCAGGTTCCGTAGCGATTACCGATGCCGCGCGCGCACGCACGTCCGTACCGTGGCACGAACCCGACGGCAGGTCCCGCAGCACTCTCCTGCGCGCCGGCGCCGCGCGGGCGTGTCCGTGTTCCGCAGCCGCCGGGAGGTGCCGTGCTCATCCCCGCCGTCCAGGACGGGCTCGAGCGTCTGCTGCGCGCCTCGCTGCCCCTGACCGAGGAGCAGGGCGACGTCGTCTTCGACACGCCCACGTCGACCTGGTCGGCGACGGTGAACCGGCTGACCGTGAACCTCTTCCTGTACGACCTCGCGCGGTCGGGCCAGCCCGCCCGGGTCGAGGCGCCCGTGCGGCAGGCCGACGGGACCGTCGCGCGCCGTCGCTTCCCCCTGCCGATGGTCGAGCTGAGCTTCCTGGTCAGCGCGTGGGCCGGGTCGACGCGCGACGAGCACCAGCTGCTGGGCGACGTGCTGACACGCCTGCTCGCGCACCCGGCGGTGCCCGCCGAGCACGCGCACCCCGCGCTGGCGTCGCCCGTGCAGCTCGCGGTCGCCTCCGACGAGCGCAACCGCCCGCGCGACCTGTGGACGTCGCTCGGCGGGCAGGTGCGCGCCTCGTTCACGCTGGTGGCGACCGTCGCGGCGGACGCGTACCCGTGGCAGGACGCGCCGACGGCCGTCGCCGGGGTCGAGCCGCAGGTCGCGCCGTTCGTCGACGGGCGCCGATGAGGGCGGTCAGCGCACCGAGCGCCCTGGAGGTGGCCCCCGGCGGCACCGGCACGGTCCCGCTGGAGGTGCAGAACACCTCCGGGGTGATCGACGAGCTCACGGTCCGCGTGCTCGGCGTGCCCGCCGACGCGGTCGACGTCAGCCCCAGCCGCGTGGTGCTCTTCCCCGACGCGACCGCCCACGTGCGGCTGACGTTCACCCTGCCCGAGACGTTCCCGGCCGGGACCCACGCGCTGCAGGTGGTGCTCACGGGCGCGGTCGGCGGCGACGTCCGCGAGCCCCTGCCGGTCGAGCTGAGCGTGCCGCCGCGGCCCCGGGCACGCCTGACCGCGGCGCCGTCGCTGGTGCGCGCGCGCCGACGCGCGGCGTACACGGTGCAGGCGGCGAACACGGGCAACGTCCCCCTGGACCTCGCGCTGCGGACCGTCGACACCGACCGGGCGCTGACCGCGACGCTCACCCCGTCGACCCTGCACGTGCCGGTGGCCGGCACGGCCACCAGCACCGTCGTCGTGCACGCCCCGCGGCGGGTGCTGGGCGCGGACCAGGACCGCACGGTGCGGGTCGAGGCGCAGGGCGCCGCGGGCGACGTGACGCTCACGCTGCGGCACCGCCCGCTCGTCGGCCGGGGCGTGGTCACGGCGCTGGTGCTGCTCGCGATCGTCGCGGCGTGGGCCGCGGCCATGTGGTTCGGCATGCGGATGGCGCTCGGCGCCGAGCCCGTCGGGAAGGTCGTGGCGGGGTCGTTCTACGCGGCGACCGTCGGTGCCGGCGGCGTGCCCGACGGTGCGCTGCCGAAGGACGGCGCGGTGCCCGCGGCCGTCGGCGCGACCCTGAGCGGGACCGTGGTCTCGGCCGTCGACGGGCTGGGCGTGGGCCGGCTGACGGTCGACGCGCTGCGCCGCACACGCGACGGGCTGGTCGTGGTGTCGTCGGCGGCGACGCAGGCGGACGGCACGTACACGATGTCCGGCCTGTTCCCCGGCCCCTACCTGGTGCGCGTGCAGGCCGAGGGCCACACGCCGGTCTGGTACCCGGACGCGGCGTCGGACGGCGCGGCGCGGGCCGTGCGGGCCCCGGCTCAGGAGGTCACCGAGGGCGTGGACCTGCGCGTCGAGGGGGACCCGGCGACGCTGAGCGGCACGGTCGACGTGGGCCAGACCACCCGCGAGGTCCCGGTGGACGTCACGGTCGCCGCGGCGTGGGACGGCGCCGACCCGGCGCTGACGTGGACCGTGCGCACCACGGACGGCACGTACGCCGTCGAGGGCCTGCCGGCGCCGGGGACGTACACCCTGACCTTCGAGGCCGAGGGCTACACCGCGACGACCGCGACCGAGCGGGTCCTCGGCGGCCAGCAGCGCATCGCCACCCCGGTGACGCTGGGCGCCGGGACCGGCCAGGTCGGCGGGGTCGTCACCGACGGCGTCCGGCCGCTGGGGGGCGTCACCGTCACGACCACCGTGGACGGCGAGGAGGTGCAGGTCGGCACCCCGACGGTCGGCGACGTCGGCCGGTTCGTGCTGCCGTCGCTGCCCACGCCGGCCACGTACGTGCTGACGTTCACCCGCGCCGGGTACGGCACGCAGACCCTCGTCGTGGACCTCGCCGCGGGCGAGCGGCGCGAGGACGTGCGCGTCACGCTGCCCGCCGGGGCGGGCACCGTCACGGGGCGGGTCGTCGACGGGTCGGGTGCCGGGCTGGGCGGCGTACAGGTCACCGCCGGCGGCACCGGCGGGTCCACCACCACGCTGACCGCGGGGGACGTCGGGGCGTTCACGATCGCCGGTGTCGGTGCGGGCGAGCTCACGCTGACCTTCGCGAAGGACGGCTACACGCCGACGACCGTGGCGGTCGACGCCACGGGCGGCTCGGCGGGCACGGTGACGCTGCGCGACGCGGTGGGCACCGTCACCGGCCGCGTGCTGCAGCAGGGCGGCGGTGTCGCCGGCCGCACGGTCCAGGCCACCGACGGCGCGCAGGTGCGCACGACGACGTCGGCGCAGTCCGGTGCGCTGGGCGCCGGGACGTACGCCGTCGACGGGCTGCACGCCGGGCGCTGGACCGTCAGCGTCCTGGACGACGAGGGCCGGGTGCTGGCGACCACGCTGGTCACCGTGACGGGCGGCGCGACGGCGCGCCACGACCTGACGGTCCCGTCGTGATGCACGTCGACGTCACCCCCCGGCACCTGCCCGCGACCGCCGGCGGCACCGGCGAGACCGTGGTCACGCTGACCAGCACGCGGGACGTCATCGCCGGGTTCGCCGTGCGCGTGCTCGGCGTCGACCCCTCGTGGGTGCACGTGAGCGACCCGCAGCCGCGCCTGTTCCCCGGTGCCACGGTGTCCGTGCGCGTCGCGCTGACGCTGCCGCTCGACGCGCCGGCCGGCCGCTGGACCGTGACGATCGAGGTCGTCGACCTGGCCGACCCGTCGGTCGTCAGCGTGCAGGAGGTCGTCCTCGAGGTCCCCGCAGTCCACCGCACGCGCGTCGTGCTGGACCCGCCGACCGTGACGGCGGGGCGCCAGGCGGTGTTCACGGCCGTCGTGCACAACGACGGCAACACCGAGCACGTCGGCGGGCTGGCCGCGCTCGACCCCGAGGCCCGCATCGTCTTCACGGTCGACCCGCCGCAGGTGGCGGTCCCGCCGCGCGCGTCGGCGTCGGTGACGCTCACCGCCCGGGCCCGCCGACCCTGGGTGGGCGACCCGCTGCTGCGGCCGTTCGAGCTGCGGACCACCGGCCCGCACGCCCCCGGGCCCGACGCGCCACCCGCCGCGACGGGCGTGTTCGTGCAGCGCCCGCGGCTGACGCGCGGTGCGCTGGCCCTGGTCGGGCTGCTCGCCGCCGTCACCGTGTTCGCCACCGTCATCGCGGTGGCGCTCGGCACCGTGGTGCAGCGCTCGGCGGCCGACCGGGACCTGGCGCTGCAGGTGGCGCAGGCCCGTGACGCCGCCGCGCAGGACGGCACGGCCCGCCTCGCGGGGACCGTCGTCGAGCTGACGACGGGCGCACCGCTGGGCGGCGTCAGCGTCGAGGTGGTCTCCGCCGACGACACGGCGGCCGCGATCGCGACCGTCGCCACCGCCGACGACGGCACGTTCGCCCTCGACCGGCTCGCCGGGGGCTCGTACCTGCTGCGCGTGCGCGGCGCCGGGTTCGCCGAGGTCTGGTACCCGGCGGCGGCCGCCCCGGACGACGCCACCGCCGTGGAGGTCGGCGACGGCGCGACCACCGACGGGCTGGTCGTCGTCGTGGGCGGCGTGCCCGCGACGCTGGGCGGCACCGTGGTCGGCGACGACGTGGGTGGCGCGACCGTGCAGGTGCAGATGCCGCTGGACACCGCCCCCCTGCTGGGGACCGACGTGGCCGTGGACGACGGCGTCACCCCGGCCGGTGGCGACGGCGTGGTGGTGCGGACCGTCGCGGTCGGCGAGGACGGGGTCTTCGAGATCACCGACGTGCCGTCCCCCGCGGTGTACGACCTCGTCGTGTCCCGCGCCGGCTTCGCGACGCACGTGCAGCGCGTGGACGTCGCCGCCGGGGAGTCCCGCAGCGGGCTGGAGCTGCCCCTGCTGCTGGGCGACGGCACGATCAGCGGCGTCGTCAGCGGGGGCGGCGGGCCGCTCGGCGGCGCGTCCGTCGTGGCGTCGTCGGCCACGGTGCGCGCCGAGACGGTGAGCCTCACGCAGGACGCGGTCGGCTCGTTCGTGCTGCGCGGCCTGCCGACCCCGGGCACGTACACGGTCGTCGTCGGCGCACCGGGGCGCGCGCCGTCGACGCTGACGCTCACGCTGACCGCGGGGCAGCAGCTGACGGGCGTCGACGTCGTGCTCGGCGACGCCGAGGGCGCGCTGGGCGGGACCGTGCGCGTCGCCGGGGGCGACCCCGGCGGCGTCGAGGTCACCGTCACGGACGGTGCCGGCACGTGGCGCACCGCCGCGCGCTCCGGCTCCGGGTCGTGGCGGCTGAGCGGGGTGCCCGTGCCCGGCACGTACACGGTGACGTTCGCGCGGGCCGACCTGCAGTCGCAGGTGCTGTCCGTGAGCGTCGACGGGTTCGGCGCCGTGACGTCCGGCGCGGCGTCCGCCGCGGCCCTGGACGTGACGATGCGCACCGCGACCGGGACCCTGTCGGGCACCGTGCGGCAGCAGGACGCCGCCGGTGCACCGGTCGCCGCGGGCAACGTGACGGTGCAGGTCGCCTCGGGGACGGTGACGCGCACCGTGACGACCGCGTCGACGCCCGCGTCGGCGGTCGGTGCCTACGCGATCGACGCGCTGCCGCCCGGCACCTACACGGTGACGTTCACGCGCGCGGGCACGCGCAGCGTCTCGCAGCTCGTGGTCGTGCAGGCCGGCCAGGACGCCACGCTCAGCCCCGTGCTGGTCCGCCCCGCGAGCGTGCGCGGCACCGCGACCCGCGACGGCAACCCCGTGGCGGGAGCCACGGTCCGGCTGTTCCGGGCCGCGGACTACGGGCTCGCGGGCGCGTCGCCCGTCGGGGTCACCACGACGGACGCGGGCGGCGGCTACGCCTTCGACGACGTCGACGCCCCGCAGAACTACCTGGTGGAGGTCCGCACGGTCGCGGGTGGGTCGGTGCTCGGCGTGTCGACGCCGTTCACGCTGACCGCCAGCGAGCAGCGGACCGTGGACGTGACCTCGTGAGCGCGCGTGCGGTGGGCACGCCAGGACGGAGCACCCGGTGAGCGACGCCACCCGACGCAGCGGGCCGACGGCCCCCACGGTCGCCCTCGGTGCGGCCGCCCACGGCGCGCCCGGCACCGTGGCGGTGGTCCCCGTGCGGGTCCGCAACGTCGCGGACGTCGCCACGGACGTGCGCGTGCACGCGGTCGGCCTCGAACCGGGCTGGACCGCGCCGGTGACGCTCGCCACCCTCGCGCCGCAGGCCACCGCGACGGCCGCGCTGCACGTGACGGTGCCCGCCGGTGCGGCCGCCGGCGGCTACCCGTTCCTCGTGGTCGCCGAGGCGGGCACGGAGCGGACCGTCACGGACGCGCTCCTCGTCGTCGACGCGGGCAGCCCCGTGCTGGTGAGCGTCGAGCCGGCGGACTCCCGCGGTCGGCGCCGCCGCCGCGTCGACGTGGTGCTGGCGAACACCGGGACGGTCGCCACCGCGGTGACCCTGCACGCCACCGGCGACGAGGTGGACGTCACGGTGCCCCCCGGCGCCGTCGAGGTCCCGGCGGCCGCCACCGTGCGCGTTCCCGCCGTGCTGCGCAGCCGCCCCCGCTGGGTGGGCCACCCGCGGCGCCGCACCTTCACGGT
>JAEWEJ010000174.1 GCA_023389455.1 Actinomycetes bacterium
GCGTTGGTCGCCACGACCACCACGGGACGCCCCTTGGCGACCCCGCCGACGGCCACCACGGCCGCCGACGCCTCGCCGAGGCGCCCGCGCACGTCGAGCGCGAGCGTGCGCAGGTCGTCCGCGGAGGCGACCTCGCCCGCGTCGTGGGCCACGACGAGCGCGGTGCCGACCTGCGTCGCACCCGCCGCCAGCGTGCCCGCCGCCGCCAGGAGCTGCGCCTGGCGCAACGCGGCGAGCTGCTTCTCCGACTCGCGCACCCGCGTCAGCAGGGACGACACGCGGTCGCCCAGCTCGTCGGGACGGGCACCGAGCAGCCCGGACAGCTGGCTGACCAGCGCGCGCTCCTTGGCCTGGTAGCCGTAGGCCGAGTCGCCGACCAGGGCGTCGACGCGGCGCACGCCCGACCCGATGGACGACTCCCCCAGCAGCGTGACCAGACCCAGCTCGCCGGAGCGCCGCACGTGGGTGCCGGCGCACAGCTCGCGCGACCAGTCCCCGCCGATCGACACGACCCGGACCTCGTTGCCGTACTTCTCGCCGAACAGCGCCATGGCGCCCAGGGCACGGGCCTCGTCGATCGCCATGACCTTGTCGGTCACGTCGAGGTCGTCCTGCAGCCGCTCGTTGACGCGTCCCTCGATCTGCGAGAGGGAGGACGCGGGCACGGCGCCACCGGAGCGGAAGTCGAAGCGCAGCCGGCTGGGCGCGTTCTCCGACCCGGCCTGCGTGGCGTTGTCGCCGAGCTCCTCGCGCAGCGCCTTGTGGACCATGTGCGTCGCGGTGTGCGCCCGGGCGATCGCCCGCCGGCGGGCGGTGTCGATCGTCGCGGTGCCCGCGTCGCCCAGGGTGAGCGTGCCGTCGACCAGGCGGCCGTGGTGCACGGACAGCCCCTTGATCGGCGCCTGCACGTCGTCGACCTCGACGATGCCGCCGCCCTCGAGGCTGATGGTGCCGGTGTCCGCCAGCTGGCCACCCGCCTCGGCGTAGAACGGCGTGACGTCGAGCACGACCTGCACGTGGGCCGGTGCGGTCGCGGCCGGGGCCGGGACCCCGTCGACCAGCAGTCCGACGACCCGGGCCTGCGCCGTGGTGTCGGTGTAGCCGACGAACGTGACGGGGCCGCCCTTCGCCGTGCTCAGCTCCTGGTGCAGCTGCTGGTACGCGCTGGTGTCCGCGTGGCCCGTCTTCTTGGCCAGCGCGTCGGCACGCGCCCGGTCGCGCTGCGCCTGCATGAGCGTGCGGAACGCCTGCTCGTCGACGCCGACGCCGTGCTCGGCCGCCATCTCCAGCGTGAGGTCGATCGGGAAGCCGTAGGTGTCGTGCAGCGCGAACGCCTGCTCGCCCGTGAGCAGGACGCCCGTCTCCCCCGCGGCCGCCTTGGCCTTGGTGACCGCGCCCTCGAAGATGGTGGTGCCCGCCGTGAGCGTGCGCAGGAACGCGTCCTCCTCGCCGTACGCGATCTGGGCGATGCGGTCGAAGTCGGTGGCGATCTGCGGGTACGACGTGCTCATGAGGTCACGGCTGACCGGCAGCAGCTCGGGCAGCGCGGCCTCCTCCACCCCGAGCAGCCGCATGGAGCGCACGGTGCGGCGCACGAGCCGGCGCAGCACGTAGCCGCGGCCCTCGTTGGACGGCGAGACGCCGTCGCCGATGAGCATGAGCGACGAGCGCACGTGGTCGCCGATCACCCGCAGCCGCACGTCGTCCTCGCCCCCGGCGCCGTAGCGGCGGCCGGTCAGCTCGGCGGCGCGCTCGATGACGGGGAACACCTCGTCGATCTCGTACAGGTTGTTCTTGCCCTGCAGGAGGTAGGCGATGCGCTCGAGGCCGGCACCGGTGTCGATCGCCTTGCGCTCGAGCTCGCCCAGCAGCGGGTAGTCCTTCCCCCGCCCCTCGCCGCGCACGAACTGGTCGAAGACGAGGTTCCAGATCTCGAGGTACCGGTCGCCGCCGGGGTCGACCGTGCCGCCCACCGCCTCGGGACCGAACTCCGGACCGCGGTCGTAGTGCCACTCCGCGCACGGGCCGGCGGGGCCCGGCTGCCCGGTGTCCCAGAAGATCTCCTCGCGCGTGAGCCGCACGATGTGGCGCGGGTCGACGCCGACGCGCACCAGCGCGTCCGCGGACTCGGCGTCCTCGTTCCAGATCGTCACCCACAGCCGGTCGCCGTCGAGCCCGAGCCCGCCGTCCTCCTGCGGTGCGGTGAGGAACTCCCAGGCCAGCTCGATGGCGCCGGTCTTGAAGTAGTCGCCGAACGAGAAGTTCCCCATCATCTGGAAGAACGTGCCGTGCCGCGTCGTGCGGCCGACGTTCTCGATGTCGTTCGTGCGGATGCACTTCTGCACGCTCGCCACCCGGGGCCAGGGCGCGTCCTGCGTGCCGAGGATGTACGGGATGAACGGCACCATGCCGGCGATCGTGAACAGGATCGACGGGTCCGGGGAGATGAGCGGCACGGACGGCGCGATGGCGTGGTCCTTGCTCGCGAAGTAGTCGAGCCAGCGCTGGCGGATCTCGGCGGTGCGCATGTCGTCCTCGTCAGGTGCGGTCCGCCGCAGGGTCGCGGCGGACGGGTTCGGGTGGGCCGGGTACGACCCGGGGTGACGGGCCCTCGCTCTAGAAGAACGGGGCCTGCTCGTCGTCGTCGGGGTCCGAGGTGGGGGCGTCGGCCCAGCCGCGGGCGCTGAGGTCGGCCGCGAGGCCACCGGCGGCCGGGCGGCCGAGGGCCCCACGCAGCTCGGCCCGGTGCCGTGGCGCCTCGGCGCGCAGCGTGTCGAGGTCGACGTCGCCGACCAGGGCGTCCAGCAGCTCGGCCTCACGCTCGGCGACGCCGGTGCGGAAGTCGTCCCGCGCGGCGCGCAGCGCCTTCCCGACCCGCAGCGCGCCCGTGAGCGCGTCGCCCGACCCGGCCGGTGCGTACTGCTCGACCAGACCCCGCCCCCGCCGCACGGCGACCACGGTGAGGGCTGCGCCGACACCGACCCAGAAGAGCCGCTTCATCGGGGGCCCCCGCCCCCGCGCAGCCCGGCCAGCGCACGGCGCACGCCGTAGGAGAACGCGGCGACCTTGAGCAGCGGGGCGCCGACCGTCGCCGTGACCAGCGACGTGAGGGCGGAGACGTTCTCGCCCACCTGGGCGGCGGCCGTGGTCACGCTGTCGACCTTCTCGACCTGCGTCGCGGAGGACGCGACGACCCGCGCGGTCTCGTCGAGGACCGGCAGCGCGTGCTCGGTGATCTCCCGGACGGACGCGCCCGCCTCGTCGAGCACGTCGGCGAGCCGCAGCAGCGGCCGTGCCAGGAAGCCGACGAGAGCCACGAACGCGATCGCGGCGATGAGCCCCGCGACGTCACCGATCGACACCATGCCCGACATCTCCTTCGCACCGCCGTCCTCGTCCGAGACCGGACCACGTCACCCTACCCGCGCGACCGCGCCCGACGACCTGCGTGTCGCACCCGCCGGACGCACGGACGCCCCGCCGGCACGAGTGCGCGGCGGGGCGTCCGTCAGCGGTGGGTCAGCGGGCGTAGTACTCGACGACCAGCTGGACCTCGCACGTCACGGGGACCTCGGCGCGCTTGGGGCGACGCACGAGCGTGGCGCTGAGCTTCTCGAGCTGGACCTCGAGGTAGCCCGGCACGGCCGGCAGCACGTCGCGGTGCGCGCCGGCGGCGGCGACCTGGAACGGCACGGTGGCCTGCGACTTGGGCTTGATCTGGATGGTCTGGCCCTCCTTCACGCGGAAGGACGGACGGTCCACGATCTTGCCGTCGACGAGCACGTGACGGTGCGTGACCGTCTGGCGCGCCTGCAGGATGGTGCGGGCGAAGCCGGCGCGCAGCACCAGGGCGTCCAGACGCGTCTCGAGGTCCTCGACGAGGGCCTCACCGGTCAGGCCCGGGGCCTTGCGGGCGTTCTCGTAGGCCTTGGCGAGCTGCTTCTCGCGCAGCGCGTACTGCGCACGCAGACGCTGCTTCTCGCGCAGACGCACCGCGTAGTCCGACTCGGTGCGGCGACGGGCGCGGCCGTGCTCACCCGGGGGGTAGGGGCGCTTCTCGAAGTGCTTGACGGCCTTGGGCGTCAGGGCCAGGCCGAGCGCGCGGCTCAGGCGGACCTGGCGACGCGAGCGGGTCACGTTGCTCACAGAGGTACTTCCTGTCGTGTCGATGGACGAGCACACCCGCACTCCGGACGTGGTCCGGACGGAAGGGGTTCCGGCGGGCGTGGGGCCGACCACTGGTGCGGCGTGCCGACCGTCGTGACGGTGCTGCCGCGGGCTAGGGCCCCAGGTGCTGACTGCTGGTGGTGCTCCGTGCGGCTCGTCCTGCTGGTGCCGCACGGCCGTCCGCACGCGGCGGACGACCCGACAATGCTACCCGACGCGTCGGGGCGCTCCGGACCGGGCGGGTGCTCAGGGCGCCTCGTGCGACCCCGCGCGCGGGTCGAGGATCGAGCGGATCCGCGTCAGCCGCTCCCCCACCGACCGCTCGAAGCCCCGGTCCGACGGCTCGTAGTAGCGCGTGCCGGCCAGCTCGTCCGGCAGGTACTGCTGCGTCGCCACCGCGTGCGGCTCGTCGTGGGCGTAGCGGTAGCCCTTGCCGTGGCCGAGCCCCTGCGCCCCGGCGTAGTGGGCGTCGCGCAGGTGCGCCGGCACGGTCCCGATGCGGCCGGCGCGCACGTCGGCCAGCGCCCGGTCGATCCCGAGGTACGCCGCGTTCGACTTGGGCGCGGTGGCGAGGTGCACGACCGCCTCCGCCAGGATGATGCGCGCCTCCGGCATCCCGATGAGGGCGACCGCCTGCGCGGCCGCGACGGCGGTCTGCAGCGCGCTGGGATCGGCCATGCCGACGTCCTCGGCGGCCGAGATGACGATGCGGCGCGCGATGAAGCGCGGGTCCTCGCCCGCCGCGACCATCCGCGCGAGGTAGTGCAGCGAGGCGTCGACGTCCGATCCGCGCACCGACTTGATGAAGGCGCTGATGACGTCGTAGTGCTGGTCGCCGTCGCGGTCGTAGCGCACGGCGGCGACGTCGATGGCGCGCTCGACCGTGGCGAGGTCCACCGTGGCGGGCGTCGCGGGGTCGACCGTCGGGTCCCGGTCCGCCAGGCCCGCGCCGGCCGCGGCCTCGAGGATGGTCAGCGCCTTGCGCGCGTCGCCCCCGGCCAGACGCAGCAGGTGGTCCAGCGCGTCGTCCGCGAGCACCACCGAGCCGGCCAGCCCGCGCTCGTCGACCACGGCGCGCTCGACGAGGGTGCGCACGTCCTCGGTGGTCAGCGGCTGCAGGGTGAGCAGGAGGGAACGCGAGAGCAGCGGGGAGTTCACCGAGAACGACGGGTTCTCGGTGGTCGCCGCCACCAGCGTGACCCAGCGGTTCTCCACGCTGGGCAGCAGCGCGTCCTGCTGCGCCTTGGTGAACCGGTGCACCTCGTCGATGAACAGCACGGTCTCCGAGCCGTCGCTCGCGAGCCTGCGCCGTGCGTCCTCGACGACCGCGCGGACGTCCTTGACGCCGGCGGTGACCGCGGACAGCTCGACGAACCGCCGTCCCGAGGTGCTGGCGACGAGGTAGGCCAGGGTGGTCTTGCCGGTGCCGGGCGGCCCCCACAGGATCACGGAGGACGGCGCCGCGCGCCGGGACGCCTCGTCGGCGGGCTCGACGAGCCGCCGCAGCGGCGAGCCGGGCACGAGCAGGTGCCCCTGCCCGGCGACCTCGGCCAGGGTGCGGGGCCGCATGCGCACGGCCAGCGGAGCACCGGCGGCGGGCGTGGGCAGCCCCTGCGCCGTCGAGGTGACCGCGTCGAACAGGTCCATGCCGCGAGCCTACGCACCGGTGGGGACGGCCCGCGCCACGGTCACGGGTGCGCGCGACCCCGGCGGCAGGGACCCGTGACGTGCGCCGGTGCCCGGCGACCTGCGACGATGACTCGCGTGTTCGCACGCCTGGGTCGCACCGTCGCCCACCACCCGCGCCTCACGGTCGTCGTCTGGCTGGTGCTCACCGTCGTGGGCTACGCCCTGGCGGTGCAGGGCCTGCACGGCGAGAGCCTGTTCGACCGCGTCTCCACCGGATCCCCCGGCGTCCCGGGCACGGAGTCGACCCGCGGCCAGGAGATCCTCGCCGCGGAACGCACGACCGGTCCCGGCGCGACGCTGGTGCTGTCCGGGCTCGACCCCGCGGACCCCGAGCTGGGCCCGGCGCTCGAGGACGCCCGCGCCGACCTCGTCGCCGTCGACGGCGTGGCGTCCGTCATCGACCCGCTCGTGCTTCCCGGGGGCGTCACGAGCCCGGCGGCCGCGCCGCTGCTGGCCCAGGACGGTGAGGGCTTCCTCGTCGTGGTCGAGCTGGAGCCCGGCCTGCCCGCCGACCAGCAGGAGGCCGCGCTGGACGCGGTCGAGGAGCGGCTGCGGCAGGTCCCGACGGACCTGCAGGTCGTCGCGCCCGACGTGCGCGGCGTGGTCGGCGCCGAGCACCTGATCGTCGACGAGATCACCCAGCAGGTCGAGGACGACCTGCGCACGGGCGAGGTCGTGGCGCTGCCGATCGCGCTGCTCGTCATGGTGGTCGTCTTCGGCGGGTTCCTGGCCGCGGCGATGCCGATGGCCGGTGCCCTGGCGTCCATCGCGGGCGGGCTCGGCTCGCTCCTGGCCCTCACGTACGTGATGGACGTCGACGCCTCCGTCGTCAACGTGGTCACGGTCCTGGGGCTCGGCCTGTCGATCGACTACGGCCTGCTGATCGTGTCGCGGTTCCGCGAGGAGCTGCACCGGACCGTGGGCTCCGACGGCGGGGCGGCCAGCCGCCGGCGCCGTGGCGACGGACCCGTGGTCGCGGCCGTGGAGCGGACGATGGCCACCGCGGGCCGCACCGTGGTCTTCTCGGCCGTGACCGTGGCCGTGTCGATCGCCGGTCTCCTGGTCTTCCGTCCGGACATCCTGCGGGCCGTCGGCGCCGGCGGCGTCGCGGTCGTGCTGGTGGCGGTCGCCACGGCCGTGACGCTCGTGCCGGCCCTGCTGACCATGACCGGCCGGCGCCTCGCGAAGCCGGGTCTGCTCGCGCGCCTGCCCTGGGTGCGGCGCGCGTCGGGCGTCGACCACGAGGAGGGCGCGTTCTCGACGCTGGCCGCCCGGGTCCAGCGCCACCCCTGGCTCGTCATGATCGGCTCGGTCGCGCTGCTGGCGCTGCTCGCTGCCCCCGCGCTGCGCATGGACCTGCGGATCAGCGGGCTCGAGCTGCTGCCGAGCGGGACCACGCAGCGCGAGTACGTCTCGGACCTCGAGGAGAACTACCCGGCAGCCGCGTCACCGGCCGTCACGGTCGTCGCGGCGACGTCGCTCGTGGAGGCCGAGTCCTTCGCGGCCGAGCTGGCGGACCTGCCGGGGGTCGCGTCCGTCGACCCACCGGCCGAGCTGGGGTCGTACGCGGTCATCGGGGTGCGGGCCGACACGGCCGACCCGGGCGGGCCCGTCGCCGCGGACGTGGTCCGCGAGGTGCGCGACGTGGACGCGCCCTTCGAGCGGTGGGTGGTCGGCCAGGCCGCCTCCCAGATCGACTTCACCGACGCGCTGGTCGAGCGCCTGCCGATCGCGCTGGGGGTCGTCGGCGTCGCGACGCTCCTGCTGCTGTTCCTCATGACGGGCTCCGTGGTCATCCCGGTGAAGGCGCTGCTGACGAACGCGCTGTCGATCGTGGCGTCCCTCGGCGTGCTCGTCTGGGGGTTCCAGGACGGGCACCTCGAAGGGCTCCTCGGGTTCACCTCGACCGGCGGCATCGAGACGTACGTGCTGGCGCTGGTGGTCGCGTTCGCCTTCGGGCTGGCGATGGACTACGAGGTCTTCCTGCTCTCGCGCGTCAAGGAGCTGCACGACGAGGGGATGCCCACCGACGCGGCCGTCCGCCTCGGCCTGCAGCGGTCCGGACGGATCATCACGTCGGCTGCGGCGATCATCATCGTGGTGTTCGCCGGGTTCGTCGCGGGTGACCTGGTGGTGATCAAGCAGGTCGGGTTCGCGCTGGCGTTCGCGGTGCTGATCGACGCGACGGTCGTGCGCCTGCTCCTGGTGCCCGCCACGATGACGGTCCTGGACCGGGCGAACTGGTGGGCGCCACGGCCCCTGCGGCGCCTGTACGACCGGTTCGCGATCCTGCACTGAGGCCCCGGACCCCCACCGCGCCCGGTACCGTCCGGGCGTGCACCTCCCCGTCCCGGCCGCCGAGCGGCTCGCCCGCGCGCCCCGTCGTCGTGGCCCCCTCCTCGCCGCGGCCGCGGCCGTGGTGGCCACGGGACTCGTCGTGTCGCGCGGCGACGGGCTCGCGGCCGACCTGGGCGGGGGCGTGCTCTACGCGGCTCTCGTCCACCTGCTGGTCCTGCTCGCCGCGCCGCGGGTGAGACCCGCGGTCGCGGCCGCCACGGCGGCCTGCGTGTGCGTCGCCGTGGAGCTCTTCCAGCTCACGGCCGTCCCCGCGCAGGTCTGCGCCGCCTGGCCGCCTGCGGCCTACGTCCTCGGCTCGACGTTCGTGGCGACGGACCTGGCGGCGTACGTCGCGGGCGTCGCGGTGCTCACGGCCGTGGACGTGGCGGCACGCCGCACCGCCGACTGAGAGCAGGCCGGACGCACGCGTGAGGCCCGGCGGCGCTCGAGTGCGAACCGGGCGTGGCGACCGGCTCAGGGACGCGCGGCACCCGGCGGGCCGTAGCCGGCGTTCTCGACGTCCACGCGGAAGCCGAGGCCACGGTAGACCCGTCGCGCGGCGTCGTTGTCCGCGTACATGCCCAGGGAGACCCAGGGCGCACCGCCCTGCAGCGCGCGCCGGGTCGCCGCGGCCGCCAGCGCGGTGCCCAGCCCGCGTCCGCGGGCCGCCGGCAGCACGCCCAGGCCGTGCAGGTGCATCGCAGGGGCGTCGGTGCCGGGGCGCCGCGCGACCCCGATCACGCCGAGCAGGCGCTCTCCGGCGTCGCGCACGCCCCACCACGCCGCGTCGTCCGGGGCGCCGGGCCGCGCGTGGGTGCTCGGGTTCGCGACGTCGAGGCACGCCGCGATCGCCCCCGCGTCGCGGGTCACGTCGAGCCGCACCACGTCGTCCTCGCCGCGCTGCGGCGGTGGCGTGGCGTCGCACGAGAACCGGTCCCACGACGTGCTGCGCACGACACCGGCGGCGTCCGACGCGTCGGGCGGGACGTGCACCGCACGCGGGACCGTCGCCCAGCGCAGACCCGGCCCGTGGCGGCGCAGCGCGTCGGGCACGAGCCCGTCGAGCTCACGGGGCGCGCCCACGGCCCACAGGACCGGCCCGGCAGGCCGGTCGACCAGGAGCACGGCCGCCGCGGTGCTCGTCGCGAGCACCGCGGCGCCGGACCAGACGTCCCGCTGGTCCAGGACGTCGCGCCGGTCCCGCAGCGCGGGCGGCAGCCGGTCCAGGAGGGGTGCGGTCACCCCTGGGCGGCAGGAGCGGCCGGCGCGGCCTTGGGCTTGGCGTCGACGCCGGTCTCGCGGCGCTGCTCCGGGGAGATCGGCGCCGGCGCACCCGTCAGCGGGTCGTACCCGCCGCCGGACTTGGGGAACGCGATGACCTCACGGATGGAGTCCGAGCCGGTGAGCAGCGTGACGATGCGGTCCCAGCCGAACGCGATGCCGCCGTGCGGCGGGGCGCCGAAGGCGAACGCGTCGAGCAGGAAGCCGAACTTCTCCTGGGCCTCCTCCGGGCCGATGCCCATGACCTCGAAGACCCGCTGCTGCACGTCACGGCGGTGGATACGGATGGACCCGCCGCCGATCTCGTTGCCGTTGCACACGATGTCGTAGGCGTACGCGAGCGCGGCGCCCGGGTCTTCCTCGAAGCGGTCGATCCACTCGGGCGTCGGGGACGTGAACGCGTGGTGCACCGCGGTCCAGGCGCCCTTGCCGACGGCGACGTCGTCGTCCTCGCCCGTGGGCTTGAACAGCGGGGCGTCGACCACCCAGACGAAGGACCACGCGGACTCGTCGACCAGGCCGCCGCGACGGCCGATCTCGAGGCGGGCGGCACCGAGCAGCGCGCGGGCCTCGGTCTGCTTGCCGGCGGCGAAGAACACCGCGTCCCCGGGCTGCGCGCCGACCGCGGCCGCGAGGCCCGCCCGCTCGGCCTCGGTGATGTTCTTGGCGACCGGGCCGCCGAGCTCGCCGTCCTCGCCCACGGTGACGTACGCCAGGCCCTTGGCACCGCGCTGCTTGGCCCACTCCTGCCAGGCGTCGAAGCCACGGCGCGGCGTGCTCGCGCCGCCGGGCTGGACGACGGCCCCGACGTACGGGGCCTGGAACACGCGGAACGGCGTCTGCGCGAAGTACTCCGTGAGGTCGGTGAGCTCGAGCCCGAAGCGCAGGTCCGGCTTGTCGGTGCCGTAGCGGCGCATCGCGTCGGCGTACGTCATGCGCGGGATCGGCGTCGGGATCGTGTAGCCGATGAGCTCCCACAGCGACGTGAGCACGGCCTCGGCCAGCTCGATGACGTCGTCCTGGTCGACGAAGCTCGCCTCGACGTCGAGCTGCGTGAACTCCGGCTGCCGGTCGGCGCGGAAGTCCTCGTCGCGGTAGCAGCGCGCGATCTGGTAGTACCGCTCGAGGCCGGCGACCATGAGCAGCTGCTTGAACAGCTGCGGCGACTGCGGCAGCGCGTACCAGCTGCCGGGCGCCAGGCGGGCGGGCACGACGAAGTCGCGGGCACCCTCGGGCGTGGAGCGCGTGAGCGTGGGCGTCTCGACCTCCACGAAGCCGCGCTCGTCGAGCACGGCGCGGGCGGCGCGGTTCACCTGCGCGCGCAGCCGCAGCGCGTGCGACGGCGCAGGCCGGCGCAGGTCGAGGTAGCGGTAGCGCAGCCGCGCCTCCTCGCCGACCTGCTCGTCGACCGAGGCGGACACCTGGAAGGGCAGGGGCGCGGACTCGTTGAGCACGACCACCTCGTGCGCGACGACCTCGATCTCACCGGTGGCCAGGTTCGGGTTCTCGTTGCCCTCGGGCCGACGCCCGACCTCACCGGTGACCTGCAGCACGTACTCGGCGCGCAGGCCGTGCGCCACGGCCTCGTCGCGGATGACGACCTGGGCGATGCCGGACGCGTCCCGCAGGTCGACGAACGCGACCCCGCCGTGATCGCGCCGCCGGTCCACCCAGCCCGTGAGGGTGACGGTGGTGCCGATGTGCTCGGCCCGCAGCGAGCCGGCGGTGTGGGTGCGCAGCACGGAAGGTCCTTCAGGTCGGGGTCTGCGCCCGGACGGGCGCCCCCACGATCATAGGTGCGGCGACGGACCCCGGCCCACGCCACGCACCACGGCACCGTGGTGCGCACTCGTGCCGGCGGCCGGCCCTGCTGACCTGGGCCCCCCGCGCACCGTGTCAGAAGAGGCTCGGCTGCAGCGGGGCGGCCGCGGGGTGCGCAGCC
>JAEWEJ010000182.1 GCA_023389455.1 Actinomycetes bacterium
CCGCAGGTCGGGGCGGCCCGGCGGCGGCCCGTGCGCGTGGCGGCGCGCCGGAGGTGCGGCCGACGGCGCCCCAGGGGTGCGCGCCGCGGTGCCCCCGGGGGGAACGGGCTGGGCAGGGTCGGTAGTGTCGGGGCGTGATCGATCTGCAGCTGCTGCGCCAGGACCCGGACATCGTGCGAGCCAGCCAGGTGGCGCGCGGCGAGGACCCGCACCTCGTCGACGAGGTGCTCGACGCCGACGCCCGTCGTCGCTCCGCGCTGACGGAGTACGAGTCGCTGCGCGCCGAGCAGAAGTCCCTCGGCAAGAAGGTCGCGCAGGCGGCGGGCGACGAGAAGCAGGCGCTGCTCGCGCACACCAAGGAGCTCGCGACGCGCGTCAAGGCGCTGCAGGCCGACGCCGAGGCGGCCGAGACGCACGCCACCGAGCTCTCGCGCCGCATCAGCAACGTCGTCGAGGACGGCGTGCCCACCGGCGGCGAGGACGACTACGTCGTGCTCGAGCACGTCGGGACGCCGCGCGACCTGGCGGCCGAGTACGGGCCGGACTTCGTCGTGCGGGACCACCTCGACCTGGGGGAGGGGCTGCGCGCGATCGACACCGAGCGCGGTGCGAAGGTCTCCGGGTCGCGCTTCTACTTCCTCACGGGCGTCGGCGCGCGCCTCGAGCTCGCCCTGCTGAACGCCGCGATGGACCTGGCGACGCGCCACGGCTTCGTCCCGACGATCACCCCGACGCTGGTCAAGCCCGAGATCATGGCCGGCACCGGGTTCCTCGGTGCGCACGCCGACGAGATCTACCGGCTCGAGGCGGACGACCTGTACCTCGTCGGCACCAGCGAGGTCGCGCTCGCGGGCTTCCACTCGGGCGAGATCCTCGACCTGTCGGACGGTCCGCTGCGGTACGCCGGGTGGAGCGCGTGCTACCGGCGTGAGGCCGGGTCGTACGGCAAGGACACCCGCGGCATCATCCGCGTGCACCAGTTCCACAAGGTCGAGGCGTTCGTCTGGACGCGTCCCGAGGACGCGGCCGCCGAGCACCGCCGGATCCTGGGGTGGGAGAAGGAGATGCTCGCGCTGGCCGAGCTCCCGTACCGCGTCATCGACACCGCGGCAGGCGACCTGGGGTCGAGCGCCGCGCGCAAGTTCGACTGCGAGGCGTGGCTGCCCAGCCAGCAGCGCTGGCTGGAGCTCACCTCGACCTCCAACTGCACGACGTTCCAGGCCCGTCGCCTCGGGGTGCGCGAGCGCACCGCCGACGGCATGCGCACCGTCGCCACCCTCAACGGCACGCTGGCCACGACGCGCTGGATCGTCGCGCTGCTGGAGAACCACCAGCAGGCCGACGGCTCGGTGCGCGTCCCGGAGGGCCTGCGGCCGTACCTCGGCGGCCTCGAGGTGCTGGAGCCGGTCCGGTGAGCCGCACCCGGCTGGTCGCGCTCGACGTCGACGGCACGCTCATGTCGTACGACGGCGTCATCAGCGACGACGTGCGCGCCGCGGTGACCGCGCTCGTCGAGCAGGGTGTGCACGTGGTGCTGTCCACCGGCCGAGCGGCGCACTCGGCGACGGAGGTCGCGCGCGACCTCGGCCTGACCGACGGCTGGGTGGTGTGCTCCAACGGCGCGGTCACGGCGCGGCTGGACCCGGACGAGCCCGCCGGGTGGACCGTCGTGCGCTCGGTGACGTTCGACCCCGGCCCGGCGCTGCGGGCGATCGCCCTCGAGCTCCCCGACGCGTTGTACGCCGTCGAGGACCTCGGGGTCGGCTTCCTGGTGTCCGCGCCGTTCCCGGCCGGGGAGCTGTCCGGCGAGCACCGGGTCGTGACGCTCGAGGAGCTGGCGGCCGCGCCCGCCACCCGCGTCGTCATCCGCGCACCGCGCAGCACGCCGGAGGAGTTCCACGCGCTCGTGGAGCGGGTGGGTCTGCACCAGGTGACGTACGCCGTCGGCTGGTCAGCGTGGCTCGACCTCACGCCCGGCGGCGTCTCCAAGGCGTCGGCGCTGGAGGAGGTGCGGCGCGCGCTCGGCGTCGAGCCCCACGAGACGCTGGCGATCGGCGACGGCGAGAACGACGTCGAGATGCTGCGCTGGGCGGCCTGCGGCGTGGCCATGGGCCACGCCGGCGACGCGGTGCGCGCCGCGGCCGACGAGGTCACGGGCACGATCGACGACGACGGCGCGGTCGAGGTCCTGCGGCGCGTCCTCGCCTGACGCGGCGCCCGCCCGAGAACGGGGCCTGCGCGGCCGCGGCGCAGCGGCCTGCGCCGGCCGGGCGCGGGGTCGCCGGCCGCCCGTGCGCGCGTCTCGTCCCGCCCGGAACTGGCGCGACCTGCACCCAACGTTCTCGACGTGACCCAATCGTGACCGTTTCGTCGGGTGATTTGGCTTGCAACGTCGTCTCCGACGGCGTTGGGTCGATTCGCCGGTATCCAAGACGAAGACGTTGGGGGATCGATGAGGCACATGCGCAAGAGCGCTGGCGTGCTGGCGGCAGGCGCCGTGGCAGCGCTCGTGCTGACGGCCTGCACCACGGGCGACGGCGAGACGCCGGGCGGCAGCACGGACGCCGCGGTCGACGAGGTCGAGGTCGACTGCGCCGACTTCGAGCAGTACGGCGACCTGAGCGGCAAGACGGTCACCATCTACGCGGGGATCGTCGCACCGGAGGACACGCCGTACATGACGTCGTTCGAGCCCTTCGAGGAGTGCACGGGCGCGACCGTCGACTACCAGGCCGACAAGCAGTTCGAGCAGCAGATCCTGGTGCGCGCCCAGGCGGGCAACACGCCGGACATCGCGATCGTCCCGCAGCCGGGCCTCCTGGCCCAGCTCGTGGCGACCGGCACGGTCGTCCCCGCCCCCGAGGGCGTCGCGGCCAACGTCGACGAGTTCTTCGGCGAGGCGTGGAAGGACCTGGGGACGGTGGACGGCACGTTCTACGCCGCCCCGTCGGGCGCGAGCGTCAAGTCGCTCGTCTGGTACTCGCCCACGCAGTTCGAGGAGAACGGGTACGAGGTGCCCGAGACGCTCGACGACCTCATGGCGCTGACCGAGCAGATCGCGGCCGACGGGAACAACAAGCCGTGGTGCGCCGGCATCGCGTCGGGCGAGGCGACCGGCTGGCCGCTGACCGACTGGGTCGAGGACATGGTGCTGCGCGTCGGCGGGCCCGACGTGTACGACCAGTGGGTCTCGCACGAGATCGCCTTCAACTCCGAGGTCCCGACCCAGGCGCTCGACGCCGTGGGCGAGTACCTGAAGAACCCGGACTACGTGAACGGCGGCATCGGCGACGTGTCGACGATCGCCACGACCGCGTTCCAGGACGCCGGCCTGCCGATCCTCGACGGGCAGTGCTCGCTGCACCGCATGGCGTCGTTCTACGCGGCCAACTTCCCCGAGGGCACCGACGTCGCGGAGGACGGCGACGTCTTCGCGTTCTACCTGCCCGCGGAGGACACCTCCACCAAGCCGGTGCTCGGCGCCGGTGAGTTCGTCACCGCGTTCTCCGACCGTCCCGAGGTGCAGGCGCTGCTCGAGTTCTGGTCGACCGACACGTGGGCCAACCTCAAGGCGGCCGCGTCGTCCGAGGAGACCGGCGGCGGCTGGATCACCGCGAACAGCGGTCTGGACACCGACAACCTGGTGAACCCGATCGACCTCCTGTCGGCCGAGATCCTGCTCGACCCGGCCTCGGAGTTCCGGTTCGACGGCTCCGACCAGATGCCCGCGGCCGTCGGCTCGGGTGCCTTCTGGAAGGAGTCGACCAACTGGATCACCGGGCAGTCGACCGCGGACACGCTGACGAAGATCGAGGCCGCCTGGCCCTGATCGGTGACCTGACCGGGCTGCTCCCCCGCCTCCGGGCGACCCCGCACGCGGGGTGGGGGAGCGGTCCGGTCCGCGTCGCCGGGCTCGGCCCGTCCTGACCCTCGTAGGTGCCCGGGAGGTGCGATGAACGTCGCGGACAAGCTGGTCGCGATGGTGCTGGCGTTGGCGGCGTTCGCCGTCGTGATCGGTCTGATCCTGTTCGTCGTCTCGTTGCTGGAGCGTCGCGGCGCCCGCCGCGTCGCGTGGTTCTTCGTCGGCCCGACGGTGCTGCTGCTGATCATCGGCCTGCTGTACCCGGCCGGCCGCACGGTCGTCCGCTCGCTGTTCGACGCGGCCGGCTCGTCGTTCATCGGCATCGCGAACTACACGGCGATCTTCAGCTCGCCCGACCAGCTGGTCGTGCTGCGCAACACCGTGCTGTGGGTCCTGGTGACCCCGTTCGTCGCGACGCTCGTCGGCCTGCTGTACGCGATCTGGGTCAACGGGGCCCGCGGGGAGGCCGCCGCCAAGGCGCTGATCTTCCTGCCGATGGCCATCTCGTTCGTCGGGGCCTCGATCATCTGGAAGTTCGTCTACGAGTACCGCTTCTACGACCCCGACGTGCGGGTCAACCCCGAGCAGATCGGCCTGCTCAACCAGCTGCTGGTCTGGCTGGGGATGCAACCCCAGCAGTTCCTGCTCAACCAGCCGTGGAACAACCTGTTCCTCATCGTCGTGATGATCTGGATCCAGGCCGGGTTCGCGATGACGATCCTGTCGGCGGCCATCAAGGCCATCCCGGCGGAGATCACCGAGGCCGCGCGGCTCGACGGGGTGTCGTCCTCGCAGCTGTTCCGGTACGTCACCGTCCCGGCCATCCGCCCGACCCTGGTCGTGGTGCTCACCACCATCGCCATCGGCTGCCTCAAGGTCTTCGACATCGTCCGGACCATGACCGGCGGCCTGTACGGCACCAGTGTCGTGGCCAACGAGTTCTACACGCAGAGCTTCACCGCCGGGAACCAGGGGCTGGGCGCCGCGCTCGCGGTGCTGCTGTTCGTCCTGGTCATCCCGATCATCGTCTACAACGTCCGGCAGCTGCGACAGGCGGAGGCACGATGACCACCACCCCGCCCCCCGTCCAGGTCGTCGCGCCCGCGTCGGTGGCCGGCGGCGACGTCGCGGCCACCGTGCGGGCCACCAAGCGCCGGCTGACGTCCCCCTGGGCCACGGTCGCGGCGATCGTCCTGGCGACCGTGTGGACGATCCCGACGTTCGGCCTGCTCGTCACGTCCTTCCGGCCCGCGGCGGACATCAACTCCAGCGGCTGGTGGACGGTCCTGACCAACCCGAACTTCACGTTCGAGAACTACCGGACGGTGCTCGCCACCGACTCCTCGCAGTCGCTGCTGCCGTTCGTCATCAACTCGGTCGTCATCACCATCCCGTCGGTGGTGCTGCCGATCTTCCTGGCCACGCTCGCGGCGTACTCGTTCGCGTGGATGCAGTTCCGCGGCCGCGACGCCCTGTTCGTCGCGGTGTTCGCGCTGCAGGTGGTGCCCATCCAGGTCACCCTCATCCCGCTGCTGTCGCTGTACGCCGACCTCGGCGTGGCCGGCACGTTCTGGGCGGTCTGGATCTCGCACACCATGTTCGGCCTGCCGCTGGCGGTGTTCCTGCTGCACAACTTCATGCGGGAGATCCCGGGGGAGCTGGTCGAGGCCGCGCGCGTGGACGGCGCCGCCCACGTCACGGTGTTCTTCCGGCTCATGCTGCCGCTGCTCAAGCCCGCGCTCGCGGCGTTCGGCATCTACCAGTTCCTGTGGGTGTGGAACGACCTGCTGGTCGCGCTGACGTTCGCCGGGTCGTCCAACCAGGTGGCGCCCATGACGGTGGCGCTGTTCAACCTCACGGGCACGCGCGGGTCCCAGTGGTTCCTGCTGTCCGCGGGCGCGTTCGTGTCGATCATCGTGCCCGCGATCGTGTTCCTCGGGCTGCAGCGGTACTTCGTGCGCGGCCTGCTGGCCGGGTCGGTCAAGGGCTGAGCCCCCGGACGCCGGGAAGGTGGTCCGGCACGTGCCGGACCTCCTTCCCGCAGACCCCGCCCGCGCGCGTCGTAGCCTGACGCGGTGCCCGCACCGCTGCTGTTCGTCCTCTCGGGCCTGACGCAGTACGCGGGGGCCGCGCTCGCGGTCGGGCTGTTCGCCGTGGTGCCCGCCGGCACCGTCGCGTGGCTGCGCGTCTCGGTGGCCGCCGCGATCCTGCTCGCCTGGCGCCGGCCCTGGCGGGTGCGGGACCTGTGGGCGCCCCGCCGGCTGGCGGTCACCGCCCTGTTCGGCGTGGTGCTGGCCACGATGAACGTGACCTTCTACATCGCGATCCAGTACCTGCCGCTGGGGACGGCGGTCGCCGTGGAGTTCATCGGGCCCGTCACCGTGGCGGCCGTCACCGGCCGGGGCTGGCGCGACCGCGCCGCGATCGGCGTGGCCGCGGTGGGCGTCGTGCTGCTGGCCGGGGTCAGCCTCGACGCCGGGCCGGGGGCCGTGACGGGCCTCGTCGCGATCGGTGTCGCGGCCGCCTGCTGGGGCGCGTACATCGTGCTCGGGCGCAGGGTCGCACGGTCCGGCGGCCCCGGGGCGAGCGGGCTGGCCGTCGCCATGGCCGCCGGCGCGCTGGTCCTCGCGCCGTTCCTCGCCGGCGGCTCCGGGCCGGTGCTGCACGACCCGCGGCTCGCGCTGGTGGTCGTCGGGATCGCGGTGTGCTCGTCGCTCGTGCCGTACGTGCTGGAGCAGGTGGTGCTGCGCCGGGTGAGCGCCGCGACGTTCGCGATCCTGCTGTCGCTGCTGCCGGCCACGGCGGCCGTCGTCGGTGCCGTGGGGCTGCGGCAGTGGCCCCACGGGCTGGAGCTCGTGGGCCTCGTCCTCGTCTCGGGGGCGATCGCCCTGACGGCGCGGGGCGACGACGACGCGGACCGACCCGGACCCGGCCCCGCACCGCTCGACGGAGCGGGGGCGTGACCGACGCGCGGACCTAGAGGTACTGGCCCGTCGACGGGCGCAGGTCGTCCGGCCCCTCGTCGCGCGCCACGGGCACGATGAGCCCGGGACGTCCGGGCACCTGTCCCGGCGGCAGCGCGCGGCGCATCTGCGTGAGCTGGGCCTGCGCGGCCATCTGCTGCGCCACCAGCGCGGTCTGGATGCCGTGGAAGAGCCCCTCGAGCCACCCGACGAGCTGCGCCTGCGCGATCCGCAGCTCCGCGTCGGACGGCGCCTGGTCCTCGGTGAACGGCAGCGTGATGCGGTGCAGCTCCTCGAGCAGCTCGGGGGACAGGCCCTCCTCGAGCTCCGTCAGCGAGCGCTCGTGGATCTCGGCCAGCCGGGCCCGGGCCGCGTCGTCGAGGGGTGCCGAGCGGACCTCGTCGAGCAGCTGCTTGATCATCGTGCCGATGCGCATGACCTTCGCGGGCTGCTCGACCATGCTCGCGAGGTCCTCCTCGCGCTCGCGGCCCTGGTCCGCACCCTGGTCCCCGCCCTGGCTCCCGCCCGGCTCACCGCCGTGCGGCGGGACGACCACGACGTGCGGCGCGTCGCCCGCGCCGGTCCCGCCCGCGGGGGACCCGCCCGTCGGGATCCCACCCGTGCGTCCGCCGCCCTGCTCGCCCGTGTCCACCTCGACATCATGGCCCGGACCGGCGCGCCGCGCAGCGGATGGGCGGCGGTCGCCTGGCAGGCTGCACGCATGGCGTGGCTCAGCACCCCGGCGCACGGACGCTGGCTCGAGGCCGAGACGGACCGGCTGTGGGACTTCGGCCGCGCGTCGCGCGTCGCCGGCGGCGGCTTCGCCCGTCTCGACGACGTCGGCCGGCCCCTGCCCGGGCCGCTCGAGCTGTGGATCACGTGCCGCGCCACGCACGTCTACGCGCTCGCCCACCTGGCGGGGCGGCCCGGCGCGGCCGGGCTCGTCGACCACGGGCTCGCGTCCCTCGCCGGCCCGTTCCACGACGGCGAGCACGGCGGCTGGTTCGCCGAGGTCGAGGCGGACGGCGCCCCGCGCGTGACCACCAAGGCGGCGTACCCCCACGCGTTCGTCGTCCTGGCGGCGTCGAGCGCGACCGCGGCCGGGCGTCCCGGGGCGCGCGCGCTGCTCGACGAGGCGCTGGCGGCGCAGGAGCGGTGGTTCTGGGACGACGCGGCGGGCATGGTCGTCGAGGAGTGGGACCGCACCTTCACCACGCTCGACGCGTACCGCGGCGTCAACGCGAACATGCACACCGTCGAGGCGTACCTGGCGGCCGCGGACGTCACGGGCGACCGGGTGTGGCTGGACCGGGCGCTGCGGGTCGTGGAGCGCGTGGTCCACGGGTTCGCGCGCGGCAACGCCTGGCGCATCCCCGAGCACTTCGACGCCGGGTGGCAGCCCGACCTCGAGTACAACGCGGACACCCCCGCACACCCGTTCCGCCCCTACGGCGCGACGGTGGGGCACTGGTTCGAGTGGGCGCGGCTCACGCTGCACGCGCGCGCGGCGCTGGGCGTCCGGGGCGACGCCGCGCCGGCGTGGATGCTGCAGGACGCGGTCGCGCTGTTCGACGCCGGCGTGCGTGAGGGGTGGGCGGTGGACGGCGCACCCGGCTTCGTCTACACCGTCGACTGGCAGGGGCGGCCCGTCGTGCGCGAGCGCATGCACTGGGTGGCGGCCGAGGCCGTCGCCGCCGCGGCGGCCCTGCACGCCGCGACCGGGGACGCCCGGTTCGAGGCCCTCTACACGTCGTGGTGGGACTACGTGGGCGAGCACGTGCTCGACCGTGCGGGTGGCTCGTGGTGGCACGAGCTGGGGCCGGACAACCGCGTCTCGCGCACCGTGTGGGCGGGCAAGGCCGACCTCTACCACGCGGTCCAGGCCACGCTGGTCCCGCGGCTGCCGCTCACCCCGGCCCTCGCGCCCGCGCTGGCGGCCGGCCTGCTGGGCTGAGGGCACGCCGGCCCGGCGCAGACCGGGCCCCGGGGCGGCCACCCGGCCCGTCCCGCCTCAGGGGACGAGCAGGACCTTGCCGAAGACCTCGCCGGACTCCAGCAGCTCGTGGGCCCGCGGCGCGTCGGTGAGCGGCACGCGGGCGTGCACGACCGGCCGGACCCGGCCGTCGAGCGCCAGCGGCCACACGTGCGTGCGCACGTCGGCCATGATCGCCGCCTTCTGGGCGGCCGGCCGGTCCCGCAGGGTCGTCGCGATGACCGACCCGCGCCGCGCCATCAGCGCCGGCAGGTCCAGCTCGCCGCGCCGGCCCTGCTGCAGCCCGATGACGACGA
>JAEWEJ010000210.1 GCA_023389455.1 Actinomycetes bacterium
GGCGGGGGGGGGGGGGGGGGGGGGGGGGGGCGGGGGGGCCGGGCGGGGTCCGGGCGGGGCGCGGCGTGCGGGTCAGCCCGCGATGGTGGTGGCGTCGGCCTTCTCGGCGAAGGTCGGCTCGAAGAGCTCGTCCAGCGCGGTGTCGATCGTGGCCTGGTCCGCGACGTCACCGGACTCGACGAAGATCGGGCCGACGACCTCCAGGACCGTGCGCTGCGCGTCACCCGGGACCGGGTCGACGTCGAGGTTGGTGCGCTCGACGATGACCTTCTCGGCGACGGCCGGGTCGATGCCCGCGACCTCGGCGAGGATCGCCACGACCTCGTCCGGGTTCTCCTGCGCCCAGGCGCGCGCCTTCTCGTACGCGTCGACGACGACCTGCGCGAGGTCGGGGCTGGCGTCGAGGAAGTCCTGCGTCGCGTTGAGGAACCCGTAGGTGTTGAAGTCGATGTTGCGGTAGATCAGCGTCGTGCCCGACTCCGCCTCGCTCGCGGCCATGATCGGGTCGAGGCCGGACCACGCGGCGACGGAGCCCTGCTCGAGGGCGGTGCGTCCGTCCGCGTGCTGGAGGTTCTGCACCTCGACCTGGTCGAGCGGCACGCCGGCCTCCTCCAGCGACTGCAGGAGGAAGAAGTACGGGTCGGTGCCCTTGGTCGCGGCCACCGACCTGCCGGCGAGGTCGGCCACGGACGTGACGTCCGAGCCCTCGGGCACGACGATCGCGGCCCACTCCGGCTGGGAGTAGATGCCGATCGTGCGGATGGGCGAGCCGTTGGAGCGCGCCAGCAGGGCGGCGGAGCCGGCCGTCGAGCCGACGTCGACGGCGCCGGCACGCAGCGCCTCGTTGGCCTTGTTGGAGCCCGCCGACTGCACCCAGTTCACGGTGACGTCGTCGCCGAGCGTCTCCTCCAGCCAGCCCTGGTCCTTGATGACCAGGCTCAGCGGGTTGTACGTGGCGAAGTCGATGTCGAGGGTGTCGGCGCTCCAGGCGGCCTCGTCGCCCGCGGCGGACGGCGCGGCGGCCTCGGGTGCGGCGTCCTCACCGGCGACGCAGCCGGTCATCGCCAGGGCGGTCACGAGGGCCAGCGCGGTGGCGGAGACGGCGGTGCGGATGCTCATCGTCGGTTCTCTCTCATCTCGGGGGAGCAGGGCCGGGTGGCCCGTGGGGAGCCGGCGCCGGGTCGGCGCCGGGTGGGACGGGTGGGACGGGGGGACGGCCGGGACGGCGGTCAGATCGAGTGGTGCAGGTCGGGGTCGAGCGGCGGGGTGTGGTGGGTCGCGACCCCCAGGCCCTCCAGCAGCTCGGCTCGCAGCTCGGCGAGCTGGTGGTCGGCCCGGTCGCGCGGGCGTCGGCCCGGGACGTCGATGACGCGGGCCACCGACGGCGTCCCCTGCGGGCACCGGGCGAGGTTGCGCATGAGCAGGACCCGGTCCGCCAGGTAGAGCGCCTCCTCGACGTCGTGCGTCACCAGCAGCACGGTCGTGGGCTCGGCGGCGTGGACGTCGAGCAGCAGGTCCTGCATGCGCAGGCGGGTCAGGGCGTCGAGCGCGCCGAACGGCTCGTCGAGCAGGAGGACCCCGGGGTTGCGGGCCAGGGCGCGGGCCAGGGAGGTGCGCTGCGCCATGCCGCCGGAGACCTGCCGGGGGCGCAGGTCCGCGGACTCCTCGAGCCCGACGAGGCGCAGCAGCTCCGCGACGCGCTCGCGGCCCGCGGCCTTCGAGGTCCCGCGGGGCAGGCCGAGCGCGACGTTGGCCGTCAGGCTGCGCCAGGGCAGGAGGCGCGGCTCCTGGAAGGCGACGGCCGTGCGCCGGTCGACACCGGTGACGGGGGTGCCGTCGAGCAGGAGGTGCCCGGAGTCCGGCGTGTCCAGGCCGCTGACTTGGCGCAGGAGCGTGGACTTGCCGCAGCCGGACGGGCCGACGAGGGCGACGATCTCGCCCGCGCGCAGCTCGAGGTCGACGGCGTGCAGGACCGTGCGCGTCCCGGCGGGGGTCGGGAAGGTGCGGCGCACGGCGTCGAGGGTGACCGTGTGCGCGCGGCGCTCGGCGGTGGAGGTGAGGCTCATGGGGGGACGTCCGTGGAGGTAGGGCGCGGGCGTCCGGCGTGCCGGGCGGCCACGAGGGCGGGCACCGGCGGTGACCCGGGGGCGGGTCGGTGTGCTGGGGTCAGCGGGGGCCGGTGCAGGGCTGCATGGAGCAGCACGAGCAACAGCGGCACATGGCGGCGACGACGGTGGTCCGGGCGATGGTCATCGCGGACCTCCTGTCGACCTCGGGTGGCACCCTGTCCATCTCACTTCGTGAGACTCGGTGACCACGTTTCAGACGGACTGTAGCGCCAGCCCCCTGTCAGGGCAACGCGGTGTCCGCCGGCTGGATCCCGGCCGCGACCCAGTCCGCGTAGCCGGCGCGGCCCTCGCCCTCGCGCAGGTGGATGCCGTCGTCGTAGAACCAGCCGGGGTTCGCCTCGCCGGTGGTCCGCCAGTCGAGCAGCCGCGCGTGCGGGTACTCGGGGACGACGCGTGCGAAGAGCTCGTTGTCGTACTCCTCCCACGGCCTCGGCACGCGCACGGTGACGACGTAGGTGCGTCGGTCGGCCGTCCCCTCCAGGAGGCGACGCAGGTCCGCCTCGGCCACCGGCCCGTTCGTGCCGCCGTGCACCACGACCGTGTCGCCGAGCGTGCCGGCGTCCCTCGCCGCCAGGACCAGGTCGACCACCTCGGTGAACTGCCGGGAGACGGCGGCGTCGACCGCGACGCCCCGCGCGGCGAGCTCGGGGGCCGCGCCGAGCATCACGGAGTCGCCGAACGCGGTCACCGTGCCGACCTGCTCGGCCGGCGTGGGCGCCGGGGTCGGCGCGCGGTCCTGCCCCGGCGCGACCGCGCCGATCGGGTCGGG
>JAEWEJ010000248.1 GCA_023389455.1 Actinomycetes bacterium
GCCGTGGTGCTGCCGACCCGCCCGGGGCCGGACCCCGGCGAGCTCCCCCCGCCCGGCCGGCCGGCACAGCCGCCCGTCGGGGTGTGCCTCGTCGCGGGGCCCGGCCGGGACCGCGACCTGCTGGCGCTCGCCCGCGACCTGGGCAGCCGCTGACCCCGCGCCGCAGGTATTCACGCCGCTGAAACAGCCGTTTCCCTCGGTGACACATCCGACGCCTACCGTCGGCGCGGGCGAGAGGACACCGGATGCTGCTGCACGAGTTCAACGCGCTGCCGACCCCGGACGCGCAGGCGGTCGTGCGTGCCTGCGCCGACGTGCCGTGGTGGGCGGCGGCCGTCGTCACGGCCCGCCCCTACCGGTCGGTGGCGGCGCTGCAGGCGTTCGCCGCCGAGCAGGCGCTGGCGTGGGCGCACGTCGACGTCGACCGCGCGCTGGCCGACCACCCGCGGATCGGCGAACGACACCGTGGGGGCGGACCGACCGCGGCGATGTCGACCCGCGAGCAGTCCGGCGTCGACGCCTCGGACGCCGACGTGGCCCTGCGTCTGGCCGAGGGCAACGCCCGGTACGAGCAGCGCTTCGGTCGCGTGTACCTGGTCCGCGCCGCCGGGCGCAGCAGCACCGAGATCCTCGCGCTGCTCGAGCAGCGCCTGACCCACGACGACCTCACCGAGTCCGAGGTCACCACGCAGCAGCTCCGGGAGATCGCGCTCCTGCGCCTGACGTCCCTGGTCGCCGACCGTGCGCCGGACGCCCGCGCCGACCCCGCGCCCGATGCCGACCCCGCGCCCGGTCCCGTCCCCGCACCCGACCCCGCACCCGCGTCCGCCCCGGCACCGGCCCCGCTCCCGTGACGACCTGCTCGACGCACGTCCTGGACGCGGTCGCCGGCGCGCCGGCCGTCGGCCTCGACGTGACCCTGCTGACCGGCGACGGGACCACCCTCGAGACCGGACGTACCGACGGCGACGGTCGCCTGCGCTGGGCCACCGAGCTGGGCACCGGCCGGTACGGCCTGCGGTTCGACACGGCCTCCTGGTTCGCGGCCGTCGGCGTCCCCACGGTGCACGCGGCCGTCCACCTGGAGGTCCTGGTCGACGGCGACCAGCCGCACTACCACCTGGCTCTGCTGCTGAGCCCGTTCGCCTACACCACGTACCGAGGGAGCTGACGATGGCCGTGGGAGACGTGGTCCTGGGGACCAACCAGTACGGGAAGGCCGAGGTGCGCCTCGTGCGGGTCACGCGGGACACCCCGGTGCACGAGATCGAGGACCTGACGGTCACCACGCAGCTGCGCGGCGACTTCACGGCCTGCCACACGACCGGTGACAACGCGCACGTCGTGGCCACGGACACGCAGAAGAACACCGTGTACGCGTTCGCGCAGGAGCACGGCGTCGGGTCCCCCGAGCGGTTCCTGCTGCGCCTGGGACGGCACTTCGTCGACGGGTTCGAGCAGGTCACCGGTGGTCGGTTCGCGGCCGACGTGCACGCCTGGGACCGCATCGCCGTGGACGGCGAGCCACACGACCACGCGTTCGTCCGCACCGGACGCGAGACCCGGCGCACCGCCGTGCTGCTGGACGGCGA
Source organism: Actinomycetes bacterium (assembly GCA_023389455.1). Classification (GTDB taxonomy): domain Bacteria; phylum Actinomycetota; class Actinomycetes; order Actinomycetales; family Cellulomonadaceae; genus Cellulomonas. The sequence goes on from JAEWEJ010000248.1 coordinate 1,593, forward strand.
GGAGGTGCACGTCGTCTCAGGGTTCACGGGGGCCACGGTGCTGAAGTCGACGGGCTCGGAGTTCTGGGGGTTCCCGCGCGACCGGTACACCACGCTCGGGGAGACCAAGGACCGCGTGCTGGCGACGTCCGTGACCGCCTGGTGGCGCTGGACGGACCCGGACGTGGACTTCGAGGCGCGCTACCCGGTGGTGCGCGACCTGCTGCTGTCGACGTTCGCGCAGGTGCACTCCCTGGCGCTGCAGCACACGATCTTCGCGATGGGCCGAGCCGTCCTCGAGGCGTGCGACGACGTCGCCGAGGTGCGGCTGTCCTGCCCCAACAAGCACCACTTCCTGGTCGACCTCGAGCCGTTCGGGCTGGAGAACCACAACGAGGTGTTCTACGCCGCGGACCGCCCGTACGGGCTGATCGAGGCATCGGTGCACCGCGAGGGCGACGCCCCGGCGCCGCACGTGTGGGCGTCCGTCCCCGGGTTCGTGTGAGGAGGCGGCCGTGACGAGGACCGCACCCGACGACGCCGCCCCGCCCCCGTCCCGCACCCTGCCGGGCACCCCGTCCGCCCCCGTCGCAGAGACCGGCCGCGCACCCGTCCGCCTCGCCGCACCCGCCCCCGGTGACGTGGTCGCCGCGGTCCGCGGCCGCCAGGTCCTCGTCGACGGGGTCCTGCGCCCTGCCACGCTGCACGTGTCCGACGGCCGCATCACCGCGGTCGACGCCTACGACGCCCCGGTCGACGGGCCCGCGCTCACGGCACCCGACCACGCCTACGTGCTGCCGGGCGTCGTGGACACGCACGTGCACGTCAACGAGCCGGGCCGCACGGCGTGGGAGGGGTTCGCCACGGCGACGCGTGCCGCGGCCCTGGGAGGGGTCACGACCCTCGTCGACATGCCGCTCAACAGCATCCCGCCCACGACCACCCCGTCCGGCCTGGCCGCGAAGCGACGCGCGGCGACCGGGCAGCTCTCGGTCGACGTCGCGCTGTGGGGTGGCGCGGTCCCTGGCAACCTGGACGACCTGCGCCCGCTGTGGGAGGCCGGCGTGATGGGCTTCAAGTGCTTCCTGTCGCCGTCGGGCGTCGACGAGTTCCCGCCCGTCGGGCCGGCCGCGTTCGACGCCGCGCTGCGGACGGTCGCCGCGTTCGACGGCCTGGTGATCGTGCACGCCGAGGACCCGCGGGTGCTCGCCGACGCCCCGGTCCGCCCCGGCGGCGACTACCGGGACTTCGTCGCGTCACGCCCGCACGCGGCGGAGACGGCCGCGATCGCCCGGGTCGTCGCCGGGGCCCGGGAGACCGGCTGCCGCGTGCACGTGCTGCACCTGTCGAGCGCCCGGGCGCTGGACCTGCTCGCCGACGCGCGCGCCGAGGGGCTGCCCGTGACGGTCGAGACGTGCCCGCACTACCTGACCTTCGACGCCGACGCGATCCCTCACGCGTCCACCGCCCACAAGTGCTGCCCCCCGATCAGGGACGCCGGAAACCGTGAGGCCCTGTGGGACGGGCTGCTCGAGGGGATCATCGACGTCGTCGTCACCGACCACTCCCCCGCGACGGCGCAGGAGAAGCTGCGGGGCGACGGTGACCTGCAGCAGGCGTGGGGCGGGGTCGCCGGGCTGCAGGTGGGCTTCCAGGCCGTCGCCCACGGTGCCGCGGCCCGCGGGATCGGCGTCGCGCAGGTGAGCCGGTGGATGGCGACCTCGACCGCGGAGCTCGTGGGGCTGCCGCACAAGGGCCGGCTCGCGCCGGGGGCCGACGCCGACGTCCTCGTGCTCGACCCGCAGGTGCCCGTGCGCGTGGACGCGCGCACCCTGGCCCACCGCAACCCCATCAGCGCCTACGACGGGGTCGAGCTCTCGGCATCGGTGACCGGCACCGTCCTGCGTGGCCGCGTCGTCGCGCGCGACGGCGCCGTGACGGCGGGCACCGGACGTCTGCTGCGGCGCCCGTGACCCGGGGCGCACCTGGGCGAAACCTCGGTGAAACGGCCGTTTCGTAGCGTGCCGCCCATGACCCTCGACCCCCCGCACCGGCTGCTCATGGGGCCCGGCCCGATCAACGCCGACCCCCGGGTGCTGCGCGCGATGTCCGCACCGCTCGTGGGGCAGTTCGACCCGGTGATGACGGGGTACATGAACGCCACGCAGGACCTGTACCGCCGGGTCTTCCGCACCGCGAACGAGGCGACGCTGCTGGTCGACGGCACCGCCCGCGCGGCGATCGAGGCGGCGATCGTGTCCCTCGTCGAGCCCGGGGACCGGGTGCTCGTCCCGGTGTTCGGGCGCTTCGGGCACCTGCTGGTGGAGATCGCGCGTCGCGCCGGGGCCCAGGTGGAGACCGTCGAGGCGCCGTGGGGGCAGGTCGTCGACCCGCAGCGCGTGGCCGACGCCGTGCGCACGCACCGACCGCGGCTGGTCGCCGTCGTCCACGGCGACACGTCCACCACGATGCGCCAGCCGCTGGCCGACATCGGCGCCGCCTGCGCGCAGCACGACGCGCTGCTGTACGTCGACGCGACCGCCTCGCTGGGCGGCAACGAGCTGCACACCGACGCCTGGGGCCTCGACGCGGTGACCGCCGGGTTGCAGAAGTGCCTGGGCGGCCCGTCGGGCAGCGCACCGACCACCCTGTCGGACCGGGCCCGTGACGTCGTGCGTGGCCGCCGGCACGTCGAGGAGGGGCTCCGCACCGAGGACGACGAGTCCCTCGGCACCGTGATCCGCTCCAACTACCTCGACCTCGCGCAGATCCTCGACTACTGGGGCCCCCGCCGCCTCAACCACCACACCGAGGCCACGTCGATGCTGTACGCCGCGTACGAGTGCGCGCGCGTCCTGCTGGACGAGGGGCTGGACGCGGCCGTCGACCGGCACCGCGTCGCCGGCGCGGCGATGCTCGCGGGCGTACGGGGCCTGGGTCTGGAGGTCTTCGGCGACACGGCGCACCGCATGCACAACGTCGTCGCCGTGCAGGTGCCCGACGGTGTGGTCGCCGACGCCGTGCGCACGGCGATGCTGGAGGACTTCGCGATCGAGATCGGCACGTCGTTCGGCCCCCTGCACGGCCGGGTCTGGCGCATCGGGACGATGGGCGTCAACGCGCGCAAGGACGCGGTCCTCACGACCCTCGCGGCGCTGGAGCACGTGCTGCGTGCCCAGGGCGTGGGCGTCCCCGCGGGCGGCGGCGTCGACGCGGCGCAGGCGGTGTACGCCGCGTGACGACGGCGGAGGTGGTCCTCGCGCGCTGCGCCGCGCTGGCCGCGTGCACCGACCACCCCGGGCGGCTCGACCGCCAGCACCTCACGCCGGCGCTCGCCGCGGCGCAGGCGCTGACCGCCGGGTGGATGACGGACGCCGGCCTGAGGACGTGGCGCGACCAGGCGGGCAACCTGTGCGGGCGGACGGAGGGCCGCGAGCCGGGCCTGCCGGCGCTGCTGCTGGGGTCGCACCTCGACACCGTCCCCGACGCCGGGCGCTACGACGGCATGCTCGGCGTGCTCATGGCCGTCGCGGTGGTCGAGCGGCTGCGCGACGAGGCCGCGTCGTGGCCGTGCGCGCTGGAGGTCGTCGGGTTCACCGACGAGGAGGGCGCCCGCTTCGGCACCGCGCTCATGGGCTCACGCGCGCTGGCCGGCACCTGGGACGACGCCTGGTGGGCCCTGCGGGACGCCGGGGGGACGACGCTGGAGCAGGCCGCCCGGGACTTCGGCCTGGACCCCGCGCTCGTGGGCACCGCGGCACGCCGCCCGACGGACCTCGTCGCGTACCTGGAGGCCCACATCGAGCAGGGCCCGCTGCTGGAGGAGGCGGACCGCTCGCTGGGCGTCGTGACGACGATCGCGGGCGCCCAGCGGTTCCGCGTCGAGGTCGTCGGGGAGGCGCGGCACGCCGGTGGCACGCCCTACCCCCGCCGGCGTGACGCCCTCGTCGGGGCTGCGGAGGCCGTGGTGCTCGTCGAGCGCACGGTGCGGGACTCGGGCGCCATCGCGACGGTCGGGCAGCTGGAGGTGGAGCCCGGCGCGGTCAACGTGATCCCGGGGCGCGTCGTCTTCTCGGTGGACCTGCGTGCGGCGACCGACGCCGAGCGGGACGCCATGCGCCGCACGCTGCTCACCGGCATCGCCGGCGTGTGCGAGGCCCGTGGCCTCACCGTGCGCGTCACCGACCTCTACGAGGCCCCCGCGACCCCCTGCGCGGGGTGGCTGCGCGACGCGCTGCGCGAGGGCGTCGTGGCCGGCGGCGACCCCGAGCCGATGGACCTGTGGAGCCGCGCCGGCCACGACGGCATGGCCGTGTCCGCGGTGACCGACGTCGGCATGCTCTTCGTCCGCTGCCGCGACGGCATCAGCCACCACCCCGACGAGGAGGTCCGGGCGGTCGACGTCGCCGCCGGGCTGGACGCGCTGACCACGGCCGTGCGGGCCGTGGCGGCCCGCACCGGGACGACGGCCGGGGCCCGCGCATGACGACGACGGCCCCGCGTGCCGCGCCGGACGCGCCGGCTGCCCGCCGGGGC
>JAEWEJ010000257.1 GCA_023389455.1 Actinomycetes bacterium
CCCGAGGCCCGCGAGCACGAGCCGCACCTCGCGCTCGACGGCGGCCCGGACGGGTTGGACGTGCAGCGGCGGCTGCTCGCGTCCGCCCCGGCGTGGGTGCGCCCCGGCGGCCACGTGCTCGTCGAGACGAGCGTGCGCCAGGCCCCGGCCACGCGCGCCGCCTGCCCGCCGGGGTGGACGACCGAGGTGCTGCACGACGACGACGTCGACGGCACGGTCGTCGTCGCCCGCCGTCCCGGCTGACGTCCGGCCGCTCTCCCGAGGCGTCCGCGGACCGGGACCGGGCGGAGGTGACCGGGCTCAGCCCGGGGCGCGGACCCGATCAGCGAACGGCGCCGTCCCGCGAGCGGACGGTCCCACCGGTGGACGTGACCCCTAGGCGACCGCGCACGGGACGCCGTCGAGCGCGAACGACGTCGGACGCGGGTTGCTGCCCGTGTGCGAGCCGTTGAAGCCGATCTCGACCGACCCGCCCGGCGCGAGCGACGCGTTCCAGGCGGCGTTGGTCGCCGTGACGCGGGTACCGGACTGCGTCCAGGACGCCGACCACCCCTGCGTCACGCGCTGCCCACCGTCGAGGGTGAACGTCAGCGTCCACCCCGACAGCGCCGCGGTCCCGGTGTTGGTGACGCGGACACCCGCCGTGAAGCCGGTGTTCCAGTCGTTCGTCGTGTACGCGACCCGGCAGCTGCCCGGGTCGACGGGAGTGGGCGTGGGGGTCGGCGTCGGAGTGGGCGTGGGTGTGGGGGCCGGCGTGGGCGTGGGTGTGGGGGTCGGCGTGGGCGTCGGTGTGGGGGTCGCACCGATCCGGGACGGGTCGACGATCCCCCAGTACGCGGGCTTGGCCTGCAGCTCGCCGTCGAACAGCAGCGGCGCCGCACCGGAGCGCAGCCACGTCCGCGAGTCCTCCAGGCCCCAGACGGTGATCGACTCGAACGACGACGCGTGGCGCTCGAGCATCGCCAGCACGTCACGGTAGTAGTACCCCTGCTCGAGCAGACGGTCGGCGGGCGGCGCGGTCCACGTCTCGCCCGCGTGCCGGTAGGCGGAGACGTCGAGCTCGGTGACCGCCTGGGTGACGTCGAGGGCCTCGAACGCCTCGATCGTGTCCTCGATCATGGGGATGGAGCGGCCGACCTCGACGTGCAGCTGGTGCCCCACGCCGTCGACCGGCACGCCCTGGGCGAGCAGGTCGGTGACGAGCCGCAGGTACGGCGCACGCTTGTCGGGGTACTCGGAGTTGTAGTCGTTGATGAACAGCAGGACCTCGGGGCCGAACGCCGCGCGGGCGTAGCGGAAGGCGTCGGCGATGTACGACGGCCCGAGCACCCGGTACCACTCGCTGCGCCGCAGGCCGTCGGCCTGGCTCTCGTCGATGACCTCGTTGACCACGTCGAACGCGAAGACCGGGTTGCCCGGCGTGCCGTACTCGCCGTACGTCTCGCGGTAGTGGTCGGCGACGGCCTCGATGTGGGTGCGCAGCCGCTCGCGCAGCAGCGCCTGGTCGGCCGCCGACGTGGTCAGCGCCCCGCCGTCGCGCTGGAAGAACCAGTCGGGCGTCTGCTGGTGCCACAGCAGCGTGTGCCCGTAGACGCGCATGTCGTGCTCGATCGCCCAGTCGACCATCCCGTCAGCCGCCGCGAACGTGAACGTGCCCTCCGTCGGCTGGATCGCGTCGGGCTTCATCTGGTTGCCGGGCGTGATCTGCTCGGCGTGGTGCGCGAGCAGCTCGCCCCGGCCGCCGAGCAGGTCCTGAGGCTCCACCGCGATGCCGAACGGCACGGGCACCGCGTCCGCGACGGGCGTCAGCGACAGGTCCGGGGTGTGGCGCACGCCGGACACGAGCACGTCGTCGACCATGACGTCGGCCGGCGAGGAGACGGACTCGACGTACAGCGACGCGGTGTCGAACGGGCCCGGGGTGTACGTCCCGGTGACCTGCCGCCACTGGCTGGACACCCCCTCGACCGTGGTGACGGTCTCGTACGACGGCTGCCCGTCCAGGTCGCGCTGCACGGACACCCGCAGGTCGGCGGTGCCGGCGCCGTCGGGCAGCCGCAGCCACAGGCCGATCGTGTAGGTGGTGCCGGGCTCGAAGACGTCGGTCACCGGGATCAGGGCCCCGTCCCACGGGTCCACGCGGTCCTGCACGAGCAGGCTCCCGGCCCCGCGGGCGCCGGTCGCCGTGGTGCTCACGCTCGCGGCGCCGCGCGCCTGCCAGCCGTCGAGGCCGGACTCGAAGTCGCTCGTCAGGACCACCGCGGGCGACAGCGCACGGGCCGGCGCGACGAGCGGTGCGACAAGGGCGCCGGCGGCGACCAGCACCACGGAGACCAGGGCCGCCGCGGCGGCGACCGCGGGTCGCAGGGCCGCGGGGACGGGACGGGCGGACGGCATGGCGGGCTCCTCGCGCTGGGGTGGATCGTCACAGCACGACCCCGCGCGAGGCTAGGGCCGCACGGACGGCCCGGTCAGCACACGAACCGTTTCAGCACCGCAGCCGCCACAGGGCGACGACGCAGGGCAGGGCGGCGGCGCCCCCGCGCCACCGCCCTGCCCGGTACCGCCCGCGTCAGCCGACGGTCAGCGGTGCGACGATCTGCTCCACCTGGTCCTTCGCGTCACCGAACAGCATCGCGGTGTTCTCACGGAAGAACAGCGGGTTCTGCACGCCGGCGTACCCGGTGGCCATGGACCGCTTGAACACGATCACCTGCTTGGCCTTCCAGACCTCGAGCACGGGCATGCCCGCGATCGGCGAGGACGGGTCGTCCAGCGCGGAGGGGTTCACGGTGTCGTTGGCGCCGATGACCAGCACGACGTCGGTGTCCGCGAAGTCGTCGTTGATCTCGTCCATCTCCAGGACGATGTCGTACGGCACCTTGGCCTCGGCCAGCAGCACGTTCATGTGCCCGGGCAGGCGGCCGGCGACGGGGTGCACGGCGAACCGCACGTCGACGCCCTGGCCGCGCAACTTCGAGACGAGGTCGGCGACCGGGTACTGCGCCTTGGCGACGGCCATGCCGTAGCCGGGGGCGATGACGACGCGCTGCGCGTCGCGCAGCATGTCCGCCACCTCGACGGCGGTCACCTCGCGGTGCTCGCCGTAGTCCGTGTCGCCCGCGGCGACCTTGCCGCCCTCGGCGCCGAACCCGCCGAGGATCACGGAGACGAACGACCGGTTCATGGCCTTGCACATGATGAACGAGAGGATCGCGCCGGAGGACCCGACGAGCGCGCCGACGATGATGAGCAGGTCGTTGCTCAGCATGAACCCGGCCGCGGCCGCCGCCCACCCCGAGTACGAGTTCAGCATCGACACGACGACCGGCATGTCGCCGCCGCCGATCGACGCCACCAGGTGCCAGCCGAGGGCGAGCGCGACCACCGTCATGAGGACCAGCGGCAGCAGCGAGTGGTCGGCCAGGAACCAGGCCATCAGCCCGGCCGACGCGACGAGCGCACCGAGGTTCAGCCAGTTGCGGCCCGGCAGCATCAGCGGCGCGCTCTTGATCCGCGCCGACAGCTTGAGGAAGGCGACGATCGAGCCGGTGAAGGTGACGGCACCGATGAGCACGCCGAGGAAGACCTCGACCAGGTGGACGGCGTCCGGCTCCTCGGTGAGGAACGAGTTGAAGCCGACGAGCACCGCGGCGAGGCCGACGAACGAGTGCAGCACCGCGATCATCTCGGGCATCTGCGTCATCTCGACGCTGCGGGCGCGCCAGATGCCGATTCCGGCACCGAGCGCGAGCGCCATGGCGATGAGGAACAGCGTCACGGCGACGGGCCGCTGGGAGACGTCGGCCGCGAGCGCGACCGTGGCGAGCAGCGCGAGGACCATGCCCGCGATGCCGTAGAGGTTGCCGCGGCGCGCGGTCTCCTGCTTGCTGAGCCCCGCGAGGGACAGCACGAAGAGGATCGCCGCGATCAGGTAGACGGCCTGGGCCAGTGACGTGAGCACGCCCGTCACGCCTCCTTCCGGAACATGTGGATCATGCGGAACGCGACGAGGAACCCGCCGAAGATGTTGATCGCGGCGACCGTGGCGGCCACGAACGCCAGGGTGCTGACCACCCAGCTCGAGTGCCCGATCTGCAGCAGCGCGCCGACCAGGATGATGCCGCTGATGGCGTTGGTGGTCGCCATGAGCGGCGTGTGCAGCGAGTGGCTGACGTTCGAGATGACGTAGTAGCCGACGACCACCGCGAGCGCGAACACGGTCGCGTGCCCGAGGAACGAGGCGGGCGCGGCCGTCAGGGCGAGGGCCGTGAGGACGGCACCCAGCCCGGCGAGCACGGCGTTGCGGCGCCCACGGCGCTGCGCCGCGGCCACGGCGGCGGCCTTCTTCGCGGCGACCTCCTCCGGCGTCTCGACGGGCGCGGGGGCCACGGCGGCCGGCGCCGCGGAGACGGCGACGGGCGGCGGGGGCCACGTGACGTCGCCGTCGGTGGTGACGGTCATGCCCCGCTGCACGGGGTCGTCGAGGTCGAGCACGAGCTCGCCGTCCTTGCCCGGCGTGAGCAGGGCCAGCAGGTGCACGACGTTGGTGCCGAACAGCTGCGACGTGTGCTGCGGCATGCGGCTGGGCAGGTCGGTGTACCCGAGCACGACCACGCCGTTGTCCGACACGACGCGCTCACCGGGGACCGTCAGCTCGCAGTTGCCGCCGCCGGAGGCCGCCAGGTCGACGATCACCGAGCCCGGCCGCATCGCGGCGACCATCTCCTTGGTGATGGTCCGCGGCGCCTGCCCGCGCACGAGCGCGGTGGTGACGACGACGTTCGCCCACGCGGTCTGCTCGGCGTACATCTGCGCGGTCAGACGCTCCTGCTCGGTCGTCAGCTCGCGCGCGTAGCCGTCGGTCGAGACCTCCTGGCTGGCGCCCTGGGCCTGCACGAACGTCGCGCCCATGGACTCGATCTGCTCGCCCACCTCGGGCCGCACGTCGAACGCGCGGACCTGCGCCCCCAGGGCGCTGGCGGTACCCAGGGCAGCGAGCCCGGCGACACCGGCGCCGATGACGAAGACGTTGGCCGGCGGGGTCTTGCCGGCGGCGGTCACCTGACCGGTGAACATGCCGCCGAACTCCTCCGCGGCCTCGATGACCGCGCGGTACCCGGCGACGTTCGACAGCGTCGACAGCACGTCGAGCGCCTGCGCGCGGGAGATGCGCGGCACGGCGTCGAGGGCCAGGGCGGTGATGCCGAGCCCTGCGAGACGCTCGGCGAGGCCCGGGTCCGCGAACGGCGCCATCGTCGCGACGAGCGTGGCGCCGCGGCGCATCGTGTCGACGTCGGCCGGCAGGTGCACGGCGGTGACGACGTCGCCGGCCATGACCTCGGCACGCTCGGTCACCGTCGCGCCGGCCTCCCGGTACGCATCGTCGGTGAACGTCGCGGCGGCACCGGCGTCGTGCTCGACGAGCACGTCGTAGCCGAGGCCGCGGAGCTTCGCGACGGTCGTGGGCGTGGCGGCGACGAGCCGCTCTCCCGGGCGCTGCTCGCGCGGGACGCCGATCCTCATGCGTGCTCTCCTTCGACGGGGACGGTGGGCCGGCTGGCCGGCTCGCAGGCACATCTTCGCGGTCCCGCGCCGACGGCAGGTCGGACCTTGGGCCCGGTAAGCGTATTCCGAGCAGACTCCGGGGAGACGAGTCCTTGGTCACCCCATCGTCGTCTCACCTCGCGAGACGCACCCCTCGACGCCCGTGCCGGTCGGCTCCGACCGCCTCAGGGGCGGCGTCGCGCCCTTCAGCGCTCGACGTCGCGGGCAGCGGACTCCCACCGGGCCGTCGCCGCACGCAGCGCAGCCTCCGCGTCGACTCCCCCGGCGTGGGCAGCGGCGACGAGCGCCAGCAGCGCGTCGCCGATGGCCTGCGCCGTGGCCGGCGGCGGCGGCGGCGCGTCCCGTGCGCCCTCGTCCGGGTCCCGACGCGGGCCCTGCGCAGACGGAGCAGACGGCGCAGACGGCGCGGACGGC
>JAEWEJ010000200.1 GCA_023389455.1 Actinomycetes bacterium
GACCTGCGGCTGGGCGAGGGCGGTGCCGCGGTCGTCGTCGCTGCTGTCGTCGGGGTGCTCGGCGCGGCTCTCGGAGGCGCGGACCCGGTCGGACCGGTGCGCCCGCCCGACGACCTGGCGTCCCCGCAGACGGGCCCGCTCGTCGCGCCCGTGCCCGCGCCGCACTCGCTGGCGGGCACGCGCGAGGCGGACGGCTCGGTGACGTTCACGTGGCAGAATCCCGACCCTCAGGACGGGGACGGCTACGCGTGGGGCGTGCTCACCGCGACCGGCGAGCCGACGCTGGCGCTGGTCGGCACGGAGCGTGCGACGGTCCCGGCCGACCAGGCGACCGGTGAGGTGTGCATCCAGGTGGCGATCGTGCGGGCGGACCGCAGCAGCACCGCACGACCCGCGCAGGGGTGCGTGCCGTGACGTGGTGGAACCCGCGGACGTGGCGCCGGCGCCCGGTGACCACCGTCGCCGCCGTCGTCACCGTGCCCGCGATCGTGCTGACGCTCGCGCTGGTGGACCGTGGGTTCCCGCTCGCCCGGGTGGACCTCAACGACGGGGGCGTCTGGCTCACGGCGACGAGCCAGCTGAGCCTGGGCCGCTACAACGTGCCCGTCGAGGAGCTCGACGGTGGCCTGGTCACCACGAGCAGCGACTTCGACGTGCGGCAGGACGGCGGGTGGGTCCTCCTGGTCGAGCCGTCGACGGTCTCGGTGGTCGACCCGGCCGCGGTCGCGACCACCACCCAGCTCGCGACGCCCGACACCGACGTGTCGATGGCGGCGGGCCGTGTGGCCTTCGTGGACGGCGCGGGCGACGCGTGGGTCCGTCACGTCGGTGAGCTGGACCTGCTCGACCTGGAGGACGGCGCGCCGGACCTGCGGCTGGGCGAGGGCGGTGCCGCGGTCGTCGCACGCTCCGGCGCGGTGCTGGCCGTCGCCCCGCAGGACGGCGCCGTGACGCTGGTGCCCGCGACCCAGCCGGTCGCGCCGCAGCAGCTGGGCACGCTGGGCGAGGTCGAGGTCGACGAGGTGACCGCGGTCGGCGAGGAGCTGGTCGTGCTGTCCGGCAGCACCGTGCGCACCCTGGCCGGCGAGGTCACCGTGGACGACACCGACCTGGTGCTGCAGCAGCCCGGACCCGCCGCCGACGTGGTGCTCCTGTCGGGCAGGTCCGCCCTGTGGGAGGTGCCGCTCGACGGCGGCACGCCGCGCCGGCACGACACGACCGGCTCCGGCACGCCCGCGGCGCCCGTCCGCGTGGGGGACTGCGCGTACGCGGCGTGGGCGTCGATGCTCGGTGCCTCGCTGCAGCTGTGCGACGGCCGGGACCCGCAGGTCGACGACCTCGAGGGCATGACCGCGGCCGACCGGCTCGCCTTCCGGGTCAACCGGGGCTTCGTCGTGCTGAACGACACGGCGGGCGGCCGGGTGTGGCTTCCCCAGGAGGACACCGCCGTCCGCGTGCCCAACTGGGACGACATCGTTCCCGAGGAGGACCCGGAGGACTCGGAGGAGGACTCCGAGAGCGGTGAGGTGACGCAGGAGCCGGTCACCGAGTGCAGCGAGCAGAGCGCACCGCCGGTGGCCGTGGACGACGAGTTCGGGGTCCGGGCCGGACGGACGCGGGTCCTGCCGGTCATCGACAACGACTCGTCCTCGGACTGCGGGATCCTCGTGATCTCCGAGGTCGACGCGCTGCCCGCCGACTTCGGCGTCGTGGAGCGGATCCGCGGTGGACGCGCCCTGCAGGTGCGGGTGCTCGAGGGTGCGTCGGGCACCGCGCAGCTGAGCTACACGGTGACCGACGGGCGTGGCGTCAACGCACCGGCCACGGCGACCGTGCGGCTGACCGTCAGCGACGGCGACACCCCGCCCGCCCAGCTGCGGACCTCCACGCTCACCGTGGAGACCGGCGGCCAGATGGTGCACGGCGTGCTCGCGGACTTCCACGACCCCGACGGGGACGACCTGCTGCTGGTCGGTGCGACCGCGGACCCGGCCGCCGGCACCGCGCGGTTCCGGCAGGACGGCGTGCTCACGTTCACGGCGGACGGCGGGACGCTGGGCCGCACGTCCGTGCAGGTGCAGGTCTCCGACGGCACGCACGTCGTCGACGGCGAGGTCGTCGTGGACGTGCGCGCGGCCGGCTCGGTGCCGCCGCAGGTCGACCCCGTGCACGCCGTCGCGTACGTCGGGCAGGAGATCGAGGTGCGGCCCCTGGACGCCGTGCGGTCGGCCTCGTCCGAGCCCCCGCGCCTCGCGGCCGTGGCCGACACCGTGGGTGCCACGATCGTGCCGGACCTGCAGGCGGGGACGTTCTCCTTCAAGGCCGCGCGGGCGAACTCGTACTACGTGCAGTTCGTCGTGACCGCGGCGCCGCAGCAGGTCACGGGGATCGCGCGGATCGACGTCCGCGAGTGGCCCGAGCAGGCCCAGCCGCCCGTCGCCGTGCGCGACCTGGCGCTGCTCCCGGCGGGTGGGCAGGTCACGATCGACCCGCTCGCCAACGACGAGGACCCGGCGAACAACGTCCTGGTGCTGCAGTCGGTGGACACGCCCGAGGACTCGGGGCTGCAGGTGGCGGTCCTCGAGCACCGGTACGTGCAGATCCGTGCGGAGCGCACCCCCGACGGCCCGGTGGTGCTGTCCTACGAGGTCTCGAACGGGTCCGCCTCGGCGCGCGGCGAGATCGTGGTGCAGCCCGTGCCGCCGTCGGCGTCGTCCCAGCCCCCGGTCGTGCCCAACGTCGAGGTGACCGTCCGCGCGGGCGGCGTCGTGACGATCCCCGTCCTGGCGGGCGCGTCGGACCCCGACGGCGACGCGCTGACGGTGCTGCGGGAGCTGCCGGAGCCGCTGGCCGAGGGCGACGGCCTGCTCTTCGTGTCCGGCGACGTGCTGCGGTACCAGGCGCCCGCCCGGGCCCTGACCGCGCGGGCGACGTTCGCCGTGCAGGACACGGCGGGCAACGTCACGGCGGCCACCGTGACGGTCCGGGTGCACGAGTCCGACCCCGACACGAAGTCCCCGCCGCGCCCGAAGGACGTCGAGGCCCGGGTCTTCGACGGCGACACGGTCCGCATCCCCGTGCCGCTGGTCGGCATCGACGACGACGGTGACGGCGTGACCCTGCTGGGCCAGGCCTCGGCGCCCGGTCTGGGGAGGGTCGTCGAGGTCGGGCCCGACTGGATCGAGTACGAGGCGTTCCCCGAGTCGCGCGGCACGGACGTCTTCACCTACGCGGTCGAGGACTGGGTGGGGCAGCGTGCCGTGGCGACCGTGCGTGTGGGCATCGCCCCGCGGCCGTCGGGGGCGTCCACGGTCACCGCGGTGGACGACGCCGTGACCCTGCGCCCGGGGCAGCGCGTCGAGGTGCGGGTCCTGGCCAACGACATCGACTCGACGAACCGTGAGCTGCGGCTGGAGTCCATCGAGGTGCCGCCGGGCGTCCAGGCGGAGATCGACGGGCGCCGGATCGTCGTGACCGCACCGTCGAGCCCCACCGTCGTGCCCATCCCGTACCTGGTGACGAACGGCGGCGGTGGCCGCGACTACGGCGTGCTCACGGTCACCGTGACGGACGACGCGCCTGTGCAGCCGCCCGTGGCTCGTGACGTCCTCGTGCCGGCCATCGACACGCTCGGCAAGACCGAGGTCTCCGTCGACGTCCTCGCCGTGGCGCAGAACCCGTCGGGCCCGCTGTCCGACCTCGAGGTGTCCGTGCCGTCGTCGCACGCCGATGTCGCCCGCGTCACGGCGGACGGGGCCGTCGTCGTGACCCTCGTGGACCACGCGCAGACCGTGCCGTACCGGCTGGTGAACCGCACCGCGCCCGAGGCCGACGCGTACGCGTTCATCACGGTGCCGGCGCTGGGCTTCTTCCCGCCGCAGCTGCGCCCGCGGGCTCCCGAGCTCCGGGTCGCGAGCGGCGAGGAGCTGGTCATCCCGCTGGCTGCGCAGGTCCAGGTGGCGCCCGGCCGCGAGCCGACCATCGCGGACCCGACGCAGGTCACCGCGACGCGCTCCAGCGGCGGAGAGCTGGTCAAGGACGTCGCCACGCTGGTGTTCACGTCGGCGCCCGGCTACGCCGGGCCGGCGTCGATCTCCGTGCCCGTGACCGACGCCACCGGTCCCTCCGACACGACCGCACGCACCACGCTCCTGACGCTGCAGATCACGGTTTTCGCCGTCGACGACCACCCCCCGGTGTTCGAGAGCACGACCATCGAGGTCTACCCGGGTGAGGCCGCGGTCCGCGTGGACCTCCTGGCCCTGACCCGCGGGCCCGAGCAGGCCGACGGCACCGCCACGCCGGCCGACCGGTACGGCTTCCGGTCCGTCTCGGGGGTGCCCGCCGGGTTCTCCGCCGGGCTCGACGGCACGGAGCTGCGGGTGTCGGCGCCCGCGACCACGCCCAAGGGCACCACCGGCAGGATCGAGATGGAGCTGACCTACGGGCGCAACGGTGTGATGAAGGTCGCGGTCGACCTGCGGGTCGTCGCGAGCAGCCGGCGCACCGCCACCGTTCAGGACTTCGAGGTCCCGGACGGCGAGCAGGGCCGGGAGAAGGTCGTCGAGGTGCTGCGGGACGCGTTCAACCCGTTCGCCGAGCAGGGGCCGCTGACGGTCGTCGGGGCGGTCGTCGAGACCCCGGGCGCGGGCACCGCAGGGGCGACGCCGACGAGCGTGTCGATCCGGCCGAGCACCGACTTCATCGGGCGGATGGTCGTGCGCTACCGCGTGCGGGACGTCACCGGCGACCCGAGCCGCGAGGTCGAGGGCAGGGTCGGGGTCACCGTCAGCGGGGTCCCGCTTGCCCCCGTGCCGCCACGGATCGGCGAGGTCCGCGACCGGACGGTGGTCCTGTCCTGGACGGCTCCCGACAACCGCGGCCAGCCGATCACCGAGTACCGCGTCACGACGATGCCCGGTGGTGCGCAGCGCACGTGCATGAGCACGACCTGCACGATCGACGGTCTCACCAACGACACCGAGTACACGTTCACCGTGGCGGCCCGCAACAGGGTCGGCTGGTCCGAGGAGTCGCCGGCGTCGGCACCGGCCCGGCCCGACGCCGTCCCGGACGCGCCCGGCCCGCCGCGGCTCGTGTTCGGCGACCAGGCGGTGACCGCGACGTGGGACGCACCGGCCTCCAACGGGTCGTCGGTCTCCAGCTACTCCCTGGAGATCAGCCCGGCGCCGGAGTCCGGCTCCGCCAGCCGGACGACGAGTGCGACGTCGTACACGTTCGAGAGGCTGCGCAACGGCGTCGCGTACACGGTCCGGGTCCGGGCGCACAACAAGGCGCCCGAGCCCAGCGGCTGGAGCATGTGGTCGGGCGCCGAGGTGCCCGCAGCCGTGCCCGGCGCGCCCGCGGGTCTGAGTGCCACGCGCGAGAACACGGCCCTGGGCGGGCAGATCAGCGTGTCCTGGGGGGACACGCCCGCGAACGGGGACGCGATCAAGAGGTACGAGCTCGTGATCAGCGGCGGCCCCGGCCAGGGGACGTTCCCCCTGGGGGCCGACGCGCGCTCCTACGCCTTCACCCAGGCGGCGAACGGGGTGGAGTACACCTTCGCGCTGCGGGCGTACAACAAGGCGGGCGGCGGGGCGGCCGCCACGGCGACCGCCTCGACGTACGGCCTGCCGGGCGCGCCGGGCGTGCCGACCGCCGAGCCGGTCGTCGGCCAGGGCGCAGTGCGCCTCTCGTGGGGCACGGCCGACCCCAACGGCGCCGCGATCTCGGGCCACGTCGTGCGCGTGAGCGGGCCTGGCGGTGCCTACTCTCTCGAGGTCGGGCCGGGGACGTCGACGACCGTCGGCGACCTGGTCGGCGGTGCCACGTACACGTTCACCGTCGTCGCGCGCAACGCGCAGGGCGAGGGTGCGCCGAGCGGTGCTGCGACCGCGACCGCGTCCGTGCCGCCGGGTCAGCCGTCCGTCTCGGCACCGGAGGTCGTGACCACCTCCGGTCCGCTCAACAAGCCGGCGACGATCCGGGTGAGGTGGGCGGCGCCGTCACCCGGGTCGACCGGCCAGCTGCGCTACGAAGTCGTCCTCACCGGGCCGGGCGGTGCGCGCAGCGTCCAGGGTGAGGTGGTCGGCGGCGAGGCGACGTTCGACGTCAGCGGGTGGAGCTTCGCGCCCCGGGGGTCGACGGTCACGGCCACGGTGCAGGCCTCCGCCACGGTGTCCGGCCAGGTCCTCGCCGGGCCGGTCGGAACCTCCTCCGCCACGATCGGACGGTGGGGAGGCGAGCCGAGCGCGCCCGGCGCACCGGGGCTCGTCGCCGACAGCGCCACCGCTCCGAGGACCCTGACGCTGACGTGGGCTGCACCTGCTGACGGTGGCGTCGCGATCTCGCGGTACGACGTGCGCTGGCGGGTGACGCGTGTCGGCGGCGGCTCGGAGACGTTCGAGTGGCAGCTGGGCGGGTCGGTGACGCAGGACACCCGCACGCTGGCCGACCTGGGGATCGGCCCGGGCGACTCCGTCGCCGTCTCGGTCCGTGCGGTCAACGACGTCGGTGACGGTGGCTGGTCGCCCGACGCGCTGTACACGGTCCCCCTGCCGCCGGGGCCTGCCCCGGGTGGCGACGGAGGATGAGCCCCCCCGTGCCGATGACCACCCCCCGGACCCCCGCCCCCACCGACTGGAGCCCTCGCACATGACCCCCGAGCAGACCGCCTGGTTCGCCGAGACCTTCGACGCCCTCGTGGCCAACGTGGGGGAGGCGCTCCTGGGCAAGGAGGAGACGGTCCGCCTCGTCCTGACGGCGATGCTGGCCGACGGGCACGTCCTGCTGGAGGACGCGCCCGGCACGGGCAAGACCTCGCTGGCCAAGGCGATCGCCGCGACCGTGCAGGGCTCGCACCACCGGATCCAGTTCACGCCCGACCTGCTGCCGTCCGACGTCACGGGCGTGACGATCTACGACCAGTCGTCGCAGCGGTTCGAGTTCCACCCCGGCCCGATCTTCGCGTCCGTCGTGCTGGCGGACGAGATCAACCGTGCGTCGCCCAAGACGCAGGCGGCGCTGCTGGAGGTCATGGAGGAGGCGAACGTCACGGTCGACGGCGTGACGCACCCGGTGGGGCGCCCGTTCATGGTCATCGCCACGCAGAACCCGATCGAGCAGGCCGGCACGTACCGGCTGCCCGAGGCGCAGCTCGACCGGTTCCTGCTCAAGACGTCGCTCGGGTACCCCGACCGCGCCGCGGCCGTCGAGATCCTCGCGGGCGCCAAGGACCGCACCGCAGCGCTGCGACCGCGCATCACGACGCAGGCGGTGGGCACGATGGCCGACCTCGCGCTGACCGTCCACGTCGACGACGTCGTGCTCGACTACATCGCACGGCTGCTCGAGGCGACGCGTGACGACCCGCAGACCGCGCTCGGTGCCAGCGTCCGCGGCGGTCTCGCGCTGGTGCGCTGCGCCAAGGTGCAGGCCGCGGCCGACGGGCGCGACTACGTCCTGCCGGACGACGTCAAGTCCCTCGCGCAGGCGGTGCTCGCGCACCGCCTGGTGCTGGACTCCGAGGCGGAGTTCGCCGGGGTCACGGCCCCCGAGGTCGTCGGACGCGTGCTCGAGCAGGTCGCGCCGCCGTCGCTGCGGACGGTCTGAGCGATGGGTCTGCGCGTCGCGCCCCTCGGACAGGGGGCAGCCGTCCTGGCGCTCACCTGCCTGGTGGTGGGACGCCTGCTGGGCTGGGGGGAGCTCGCCGCGATCGGCGGTGCGCTGCTCGCCGTGCTGGTCGCCTCCGTGCTCATGACCGTCGGGCGCACCCGCTACCGGGTCGTGCTCGACCTGGCGGACCACCGGGTCCGGATCGGTCAGCGTGCCGTCGGGCGGGTCGACGTCACGAACGCCGCCCGTCGGCGGTCGCTGCCGTCGCAGGTCGACCTGCCCGTCGGGGAGCGCGTCGTGGAGCTGTCGGTGCCGAGCCTGCCGGCGGGAGGCACGCACGACGACCTCTTCGCCGTGCCGACCGACCGGCGGGCCGTCATCGTCGTCGGCCCGGTGGTCTCCCGCCGTGGCGACCCCCTGGGCCTGCTGCAGCGCCGCCTGCGCTGGACCGAGCCGGCGGAGCTGTTCGTGCACCCCGAGGTCGTCGCCCTCGGCGGCGCGAACGCAGGGCTGCTGCGCGACCTCGAGGGGCAGGCGACGCGGGACCTGTCCGACTCGGACCTGAACTTCCACGCCCTGCGCGACTACGTCGCGGGTGACGACCGCCGGTACATCCACTGGCGCACCACGGCCCGCCGCGGCAAGCTCATGGTCAAGCAGTTCGAGGACACCCGCCGCACGCTGACCTCGATCGCGCTGGCCACCGCCGTCGCGGACTACACCCACCCCGACGAGCTCGAGCTGGCCGTGTCGGTCGTCGCGTCGGTCGCGGTCCAGGCCATCCGTGACGAGCGGGACGTGGAGGTCCTCGCCGGTGCGGGTCGGCTGCGCACCGCGACCCCGCCGCTGCTGCTCGACGACTGCTCGCGGCTGTCGTGGTCCCCGGCCGGTGCCGGTGTGGTCCTGCTCGGGCGGCGCGTGGTGCGCGAGACCCCCGACGCCTCGGTCGCCTTCCTCGTCACCGGCGGTGCACCCTCCGACGCGGACCTGCGCCTCGGTGCGCGGGCGCTGCCCGCCGGGACGCGCGCCGTCGTCGTCCGCTGCGCTCTCGGCGACGACGTCGCCGTGCGCACGCAGGGGTCGCTGACCCTCGCGACGGTCGGTCGGCTCGAGGACCTGCCCCGTGCGCTGCGCCGGGTGGTCGGGTGAGCGCCACGAGGAGCCGCGGGCTGCGTCCCGGGCAGCGCATCGGCGTGCGGGAGCCCGCCGACGCCCTGCGCGACCTGGCCGTGCTCGTCACCGCGACGGGTCTGGCGCTCACACCGCTGCTGCCGGTCTACGGCACCTCGGCCGTGCTGCCGGCGCTGGTCGGGGGCGTGGCCCTCGGTGCCGCGGTCACGGTCGCGGGGGCGTTGCGCCGGTGGTCGGCGCTCGTCGTGGTGGCCGCGCTCGTCGCCGGCTACGCGGTGGCGGGGGGTGCGCTCGCGGCACCCACGACGACCGTCGGCGGGGTCGTCCCCACGCCCACCACGTTCCTGGCGCTCGCCCGCGGTGCGGCGTCCACGTGGAAGCAGGTCCTCACGCTGCAGCCGCCTGTCGGCGCGGGCGGCACGCTCCTGGTCGCCGCCTTCCTGCTCGCGCTCGTCGGGACCGCCGCGGCGTTGGCCCTCACGCTGCGCGTGCGGCGCGCCGCGGTGGCGGCGCTGGCGGGCGTGGTCCCGGTCCTCCTGCTGGCCGCCTCGGTGGTCCTCGGGACACGGCAGCCCCCGGTGCCGCCGGCGGTCGCGGGCACCGCGCTCGTCGTCCTGCTGCTGGCGTGGGCGGCGTGGCGGACCGGCACGTTGCGGCCCCGCCGCGTCGTGGCGACCGCTGCGCTCCTCGCGGTGGCGCTCGGCGGTGGGCTCGTCGCCGGTCCGCTGGTCGTCGCCGACCAGCCGCGCCTGGTGGTGCGCGACGAGATCGTCCCGCCCTTCGACCCGCGCGACTACCCGAGCCCCCTGGCCGCGTTCCGCCGGCTGGTGAAGCTCGACGAGACCGTGCTGCTGACCGTGGACGGGCTCCCGGAGGGCGCCCGGGTCCGCCTGGCGACCTTCGACCGGTACGACGGCGTCGTCTTCAACGTCGCCGGGGACGGGACGGCGCAGGCCTCCGGCGAGTTCCGGCGCGTCGGGGACGCCATCGACACGCCGGTCCGCGGCGAGCACGCGCAGGTCGGGGTGACCGTCGGGGCGCTGCAGGGCGTCTGGCTGCCCACGGTCGGGTACGCGCGCTCGGTCGACCTGGGACGTGACACCGGGAACCTGCGCTTCAACGACGTGACCGGCACGGCCGTCGTCACGTCCGGCGTGCGCGAGGGCATGACCTACTCCCTGGACGTCGTCGTGCCCCTGGCGCGCGACGACGAGACGATCGGCGGCGCACCGCCCGCGTCGGTGAGCCAGCCGCGGTCCGTCGGTGTGCCGCAGGCGGTCGTCACGACCGCGGCGGACGTCGCGCGCGACGCCGGCACGCCCGTGCAGGTGGCGCGCGCGATCGCGAGCACGCTGTCCGAGCAGGGGTACTTCAGCCACGGTCTGACGGACGCGGGGGACCACCCCTCCCTCTCCGGGCACGGTGCAGCGCGCCTGGCCGATCTGCTGGCCGGTGACGTCATGGTCGGCGACGGCGAGCAGTACGCGGCGGCCGCCGCCCTCATGATGCGCGAGATGGGGCTGCCGGCCCGCGTCGTGCTGGGCTTCGTGCCCGGCTCGGGCGACGACCCGGGCGACGGCGAGGTGGTCGTGCCGACCGACGACGACGGCTCCGTCGAGATCCGCGGACGTGACGTCCAGGCCTGGGTCGAGGTGGCGTTCGCCGGCCACGGCTGGGTGACGTTCGACGTGACGCCGCCGCGCTCGCGGACCCCGGAGCAGGAGCAGGAGGAGACGGACACCGACCCGCAGCCGCAGGTCGTGCAGCCGCCCGCCCTGCCGCCGGACCGTGTGACGCCGCCGGAGGAGGACACCGAGCAGCCGCAGACGGACGACCCGCGCTCGGACGAGTCCGGCTGGGCGACCTGGCTGCGCGTCGCTGCCTGGGTGGGCGTCGGCCTGGCCGGCGTGCTCGTCCTGCTGTCCCCGCTGCTGGTCGTGGTCGCGATCAAGGCGCGTCGTCGTCGCCGGCGACGACGCGCCGTGGACCCCGTGCGGCGCGTGGCCGGGGGCTGGGACGAGGTCGTCGACACGGCCCGCGACCTGGGTGGCGTGCCCCCGCCCGCCGCGACCCGGCGTGAGACCGCGAGGGCGTGGGCCACGACCGTGGCGCGCGGCCACCCCGCCGTGGCCGCCCGTGTGGACGCCCTCGCGCGC
>JAEWEJ010000202.1 GCA_023389455.1 Actinomycetes bacterium
CGGTTCTTCACCTCGGCACGGGCCTGCCGCGCCGCGGCAGCCTTCTCGAGCGCGGCGGCTCGTTGTTCGGGAGTCAGCGGAGGAAGAGCCACGCGCGTCACCTTCTCGTCACTGGGCCGGAGATCCTTGTCGCCGTTGCGCGGGATCTGAGACGAAACTAGCGACGCTCCCGGCACTCGGCAACGCGGGACCGGGTGTGTCGCGCCACGACCTGCGCCGACGCGCCCCGGGAATGCCTGCGCGGAGCCCTCCTGCGGGACCTAGGACAGGGTCTCGCCACCCGCCGGCGGCGCCCCCTCGCCCGGTCCGCCGGAGCGGCCGGAGCCGGGGTCCACGGGCGCGAGTGCGCGGACGTGCGCGACCGTGCACGTCGCGAGCCGGGGGTCCTCCGCCACGAGGGCCGCCACGACGTCCTGGAACGCCTTGCGCAGGCCACGGGCCGTGATGGGCATGCCGACGGCTGCCACCGCGCCGGTGCGCGGGTGGACCGACGGGTGCGTCCGCACCCACAGCTGGGGCGGAGGGCTCCCCTGGAGGCTCCTGACGAGCGCCTGGCGGACCTCGAGCCACTCCTGCAGCGCGCCCCGCGTGGCGGCGCGCAGGGCATGCCCGCTGCCGCCCAGCGTGAGCGTCGTGGCGTCGGCCGTCAGGTGGTCGACGCGCGCCGCCCCGAGCTCACGCTCGGGGGCGCCCGTGTCGGCGAGCGACCACGTGTGGGCACGGAAACGGACCCACACGTGCCACGAGACGCCGTAGGGGCGTCGTCCCGCGGCCCTGGCGAGCAGGATGCGGGCCGGCGCCGTGTCGCGTGCCGTCGGCGGCGTCGCCGGTCGGCGCAGCGCCTCCAGCGCGATCTGCGCGTCCGCGTCGTCCAGGAGGCGTGCGTCGAGGGCGTGACGCACCAGACCGCGCACGGCGGTCGCGCGCTGCCGCACCGAGGCGGCGGACGGCTCCTTCCCCCCGGCGGTGGGCGAGAGCAGCCACAGCCCCAGGCCGGGACCGGTCAGCACGTCGTCGAGCCGCTCCTGGCCCCACGTCTCCGCGAGGTTGGTCAGCGCCCAGCGGTAGGCACGCGCAGTCGCGGGGTGCCGGTCCCCCAGCTCGCCGAGGTACCGGCCCACCACCCGGCTCACGGACCCGTCGCTCGGCACGTCGGCACCCTAACGGCGCGTGCCGACACGGCCGGTGAGGGGTGTGCTGCGGGGGCTGTGCCGTCTGGGCTGCCGCCGTGAGGCGGCGTTGGTGGTGCCCGGTGACGGACACGCACCGCAAGGTTCCGTTATCGGCGCCTCGACGAGCACGCCCGCCAGCACCAGCGCGCGCGGGACCCGGCGACGTGGTCGTGCGTCGCCGGGTCCTGCGGTGGTTCAGCGCAGCGCGGCCTCGGCCTCGGACGACGCGCTCGCTGCAGCAGCACGCAGCGCGGCCACGTCCGGGCCCGCGCGCAGCACTCCCCTGCTGGAGGACGCGAGCACCAGGCGACGGGCGGGCCCGAACACGCTCGCCAGCTCCTGCGGCCCGGCGCCCTGGGCGCCGACGCCGGGGGCCAGCAGCGGGCCGTTGACCGCGGCCAGGTCGACACCGGCCTGCCGGGCCCCGTCCCCGACCGTCGCGCCGACGACGAGGCCCACGGACCCGAACGGCTCCACGCCCGCGTTGAGCGACGCCGCGTACCCCGCCACCCCGGCGGCGACGGAGGTCCCGTGGGACGTCCTGGCGTGCTGCAGCTCACGGCCCTCGGGGTTCGACGTCAGGCACAGCACGAACAGACCGCGCCCCGTGGCGAGCGCGAGGTCCACCGCCGGCTGCAGCGACCCGACGCCGAGGTACGGCGAGACGGTGAGGGCGTCACCCGCCAGGGGTGAGCCGTCACGCAGGAAGGCCTCCGCGTACGCACCCATGGTCGAGCCGATGTCGCCGCGCTTGGCGTCGACGACGACGAGCGTCCCGGTCTGCCGGCCGGCCGCCACGACCTCCTCGAGCACGGCCACTCCGGCCGACCCGTGCCGCTCGAAGAACGCCGCCTGCGGCTTGACCGCAGCGACGCGGCCGGCGACGGCCTCCATGACCCGCAGCGCGAACTCCCGCACGCCGCCCGCGTCGTCGGCCAGGCCCCAGTCCGCCAGGAGCGAGGCGTGCGGGTCGATACCGACGCACAGCGGGCCGTGCGCGTCGGCAGCGGCCGCCAGGCGCGCACCGAACGGCGCCGGCGCGGACGTCACGCGACGACCTCGACCGGCGGGGCCGCCAGTGCCGCGCGGCGCACCGCCGCCGCGGCGTCGTGCTCCTGCAGGCTCGTGACGCTGAACGGTCCGGCCTGCAGGGCCTCGATCGCCTGGACGGCGGCCCCGAGCTGCTGCACGGTCGTGACGATCGCCTTGTCCGCCGCCGTGGTCGCGGCGCGGATCTCGTAGCCGTCGGCGCGCGTGCCCTGCCCGGACGGCGTGTTGACGACCATGTCGATCTCGCCGGACGAGATCAGGTCGACGATCGTCGGCTCGCCACCGGGCCCCCGGCCCGCCGAGTGCTTGCGCACGACGCGTGCCAGGATCCCGCTGCGGCGCAGCACCGCGGACGTCCCCTCGGTCGCCAGGATCTCGAACCCGAGCTCGACCAGGCGCTTGACCGGGAACACGATCGAGCGCTTGTCGCGGTCCGCGACCGAGATGAACACCCGGCCACCCGTCGGCAGGCCACCGAAGGCCGCCGCCTGCGACTTGGCGAACGCGGTCGGGAAGTCGACGTCGAAGCCCATGACCTCGCCCGTCGAGCGCATCTCGGGCCCGAGGACGGTGTCCACGACCGTGCCGTCGGCGGTCCGGAACCGCTTGAAGGGCAGCACCGCCTCCTTCACGGCGATCGGCGCGTCGAGGTCGACGACGCTCGCGTCGGTCGCGGGCAGCACCCCCTCGGCGCGCAGCTGCGCGATCGAACGCCCTGCCATGACGAGCGCCGCGGCCTTCGCCAGCGAGACACCCGTCGCCTTCGACACGAACGGCGCCGTGCGGGACGCCCGCGGGTTCGCCTCGAGCACGTACAGCACGTCCGAGACGAGGGCGAACTGGATGTTGAGCAGACCACGGACCCCGACGCCCCGGGCGATCGCCTCGGTCGACTCACGGATCCGGGCCAGCTCCGCCACCGAGAGCGTGACCGGCGGCAGCACGCACGCCGAGTCGCCGGAGTGCACGCCGGCCTCCTCGATGTGCTCCATCACACCGCCGAGGTACAGCTCGGTGCCGTCGTAGATCGCGTCCACGTCGATCTCGATGGCGTCGTCGAGGAACCGGTCGATGAGCAGCGGGGGCAGGCTCCCGCCCCGGTTGCCGCCGAGCTGCTCGGCGATCGCCCGCTCGACGTACTCGGTGAGCTGCGCCTCGTCGTAGACGATCTCCATGCCGCGACCGCCGAGCACGTACGAGGGCCGCACGAGCACGGGGAACCCGATGCGACGGGCCGTCTCGCGGGCCGCCTCGAGGTTCGTGGCCGTCCCGAACGCCGGGGCCGGCAGGCCGGCCGCGGCGAGGACCTCGCCGAACTCCCCGCGGTCCTCCGCGGCGTCGATCGCCTCGGGCGACGTGCCGAGGATCGGCAGCCCGGCGTCCGCGAGGCGCTGCGCGAGGGACAGCGGCGTCTGCCCGCCGAGGGTGACGATGAGACCCTCGACCGGACCGGCCGCGAGCTCCGCCTCGTACACCTCGAGGACGTCCTCGAACGTCAGCGGCTCGAAGTAGAGCCGGTCCGAGGTGTCGTAGTCGGTGGACACCGTCTCGGGGTTGCAGTTGACCATGACGGTCTCGTACTCGCCCTTGAGCGCCAGCGCGGCGTGCACGCACGAGTAGTCGAACTCGATGCCCTGCCCGATGCGGTTGGGGCCCGAGCCGAGGATGAGGATCGCCGGCCGCTCGCGCGGGGCGACCTCGGTCTCCTCGTCGTACGACGAGTAGTGGTACGGGGTGCGGGCGGCGAACTCCGCCGCGCACGTGTCGACCGTCTTGTAGACCGGGCGCACGCCCAGCGCCCAGCGGGTGCGCCGCACGGCGTCCTCGCTGGTCTGCCGCAGGGAGGCCAACTGCACGTCGGACAGGCCGTGCCGCTTGGCGTGCGCGAGCACGTCCGCGGTCAGCGCGGGCGCGTCGGCCGTGGCCCGGGCGACCTCGTTGACCAGCTGGACCTGGTCGAGGAACCACGGGTCGATGCCCGTGCGTGCGTACACCTCGTCGACCGGGACGCCCGCGCGCAGCACCTGCTGCACGTCGACGAGCCGGCCCTCGGTGGGCCGCGAGATGGAGGCGACGAGCGCGTCGAGCTCCTCCCCCGTCGCCGGCTCGCCGTCCCAGTGGAACGTCGAGCCCGTCTTGTCGATCGAGCGCATGGCCTTGCCGAGCGCCTCGGTGAAGTTGCGCCCCATGGCCATGGCCTCGCCGACGGACTTCATGGTCGTCGTCAGGGTGTCGTCCGCGGCCGGGAACTTCTCGAACGCGAACCGCGGGACCTTGACCACGACGTAGTCGAGCGTCGGCTCGAAGGACGCCGGCGTCGAGCCGGTGATGTCGTTGGGGATCTCGTCGAGCGTGTAACCCACGGCGAGCTTCGCGGCGATCTTCGCGATCGGGAAGCCCGTGGCCTTCGACGCCAGCGCGGAGGACCGCGAGACGCGCGGGTTCATCTCGATGACGATGACGCGGCCCGTGTCCGGGTGCACCGCGAACTGGATGTTGCAGCCGCCGGTGTCGACGCCGACCTCGCGGATGACCGCGATGCCGATGTCACGCAGCCGCTGGTACTCGCGGTCGGTCAGGGTGAGCGCCGGCGCGACCGTCACCGAGTCGCCGGTGTGGACGCCGACCGGGTCGACGTTCTCGATCGAGCACACGACCACGACGTTGTCGTGCTTGTCGCGCATGAGCTCGAGCTCGTACTCCTTCCAGCCGAGGATCGACTCCTCCAGGAGCACCTCGGTGGTCG
>JAEWEJ010000297.1 GCA_023389455.1 Actinomycetes bacterium
GGCGGGGCCTGGGCGGCGAGCGCGCCCGCGCCCACCGCGCCCGCCACGACCACTCCTGCGACCGCACCCGCCAGCACTGCGGGCAGCACGGGCCGGCGCTGGTCGCGGGCGTGACGTGGCACGTCCGGACCGTAGGCAGGTGCCGGGCCCGGCGGGTACCGCCGCCGGTGTGACGTGGTGCGGGGGTCCCGTCCGGCGTCACGGAGCACGCCGCCGCGCGCATAGGCTGTGGGCGTGGTCGACGATGCTCCCTCCGTCTGGAACCCTGCCAACGTCGTCACGGTGCTGCGGATCGCGATCGTCCCGCTCTTCGCGCTGGCGCTGCTTGCGGACGGCGGGCACACGGTCGGTGGACGCCTCCTGGCGACGGGGCTGTTCGTCGTCGCCGCGGCCTCCGACCGCCTGGACGGGTGGCTCGCGCGCCGGTCGGGGCAGGTCACGGACCTGGGCAAGATGCTCGACCCGATCGCGGACAAGCTGCTGATCGGCAGCGCCCTGGTCCTGCTGTCGTGGCTCGGCGACCTGTGGTGGGCGGTCACCGTGCTCGTGCTCGTCCGCGAGCTCGGCATCACGGTGATGCGCTTCTTCCTGCTGCGGTACGTCGTGCTTCCCGCGTCCCGCGGGGGCAAGCTCAAGACGGTCCTGCAGGCCGTCGCCATCTCCCTGTACCTGCTGCCGCTGGACCGCCTGCCGGTGTTCGTCGGGGTGGTCGCCGCCGTCATCATGGCTGCCGCGGTCCTCGTGACCGTCGTGACCGGCCTCGACTACGTGCGCGCCGCCGTCCGGATCCGCCGGGCGGCCGGTCTGCCGCCCGCGGCGGGCCTGTGACCGTGGCCGCCGCACCCGTCCTCGAGGCGCTGGCGCGCCGCGGCTGGACGCTCGCCGTCGCGGAGTCGCTGACGGGCGGCGCGGTGACGGCGTCGCTCGTGGACGTGCCCGGCGCCTCCGCCGTGCTGCGCGGGGGAGTCGTCGCGTACGCGACCGACCTGAAGGCGTCCGTGCTCGGCGTCGACGCCGGCCTCCTCGCCGCGCGCGGGGCGGTCGACCCGGACGTCGCCGTGGCGATGGCCTCCGGCGTCCGCCGCCGGCTCGGTGCCGACGTCGGCCTCGCCACGACGGGCGTCGCCGGCCCCGACCCGCAGGACGGGCACACCCCGGGGACGGTCCACGTCGCCGTCGTGACGCCGGTCGCGGTCCGGGTCCGCTCGCTGGACCTCCCGGGCGACCGCGCCGCCGTGCGCGCCGACGCGGGCCGCGCCGTGCTGGAGCTCGCGCTCGAGGTCCTCGACGGCACGGACCGGCCGGCGGCACCCGCGGGGTGACGTCCCGGGCGGGTCGCGGCGTCGGGAACAGGGCGCAGGCTCGTCGCGTTGGGTGGGATATGACCAGCACTCGACCGCCCGTGCGCGGGACAGGCGCACGCGTGGGTGGCGCGCGGTACGGTGGACGTCTCCCGGCTCTGCGGCCGGGGGCAGCAAGCGTGACGGCCCCGCGTGGGGCGGGCCCGTCCGGTGACCGAGGACACGACGTGAGGGGAGGAGCCCAGATGGTCGTCCTACGACGAGAGATCGGCGACGTCCTGCGGGACGCGCGCCAGCGCCAGGGCCGCACCCTGCGTGAGGTCTCCTCGGCAGCCCGCGTCTCGCTCGGCTACCTCAGCGAGGTCGAGCGCGGGCAGAAGGAGGCGTCGTCCGAGCTGCTGAGCAGCATCTGCGACGCGCTCGACGTGCCGCTCTCCCTCGTCCTGCGCGAGGTGAGCGACCGGGTGGCGGTGGCCGAGGGTCTGCTGATCCCCGACACGGTCCCCGCGGACCTGACGGCCTCGGCCGGCCTCGGGCCGGACCGGGCCCTGGGCGGCGACGCCGGTTGGGCCATGCCGCGCTCGGAGCTCGCTCCGGTCGGCTGACCCGACGGCCACGTCGCGGTGCTCCTCGGAGCAGCGTGACGTCGGCGTGCCCGGCTCCTGGCCGGCGGTGCCGCGCCGCGCCGCTGCGGGTGCGCGGTGACCGCGCTGCGCTGCAGCCCGGCGCGCAGGGACGACGGTGCGCAGGAACGGTCGTGCGCACCAGTGCGCGGGAACGGTGCTGCTGTGCTCGGCGGTGCTCAGGACCGTCCGCGCACCTGGCACCCCGGGCACCAGTACACCTGCCGCTGCGTGGGCGGCTCACCCACGTCCCCGCGCGCGACGCGCGCACCGCAGCGTGCGCACGTGCGGCCCTCGCGCCCGTAGACCGCTGCCGTGGGGCGCCCCTGCGCGACCGATGCGCGCAGCAGGGCGCGCGCGGCACGCAGCACCTCGTCGGCGTCCGTGACGGCCCGCGCGGGGGCCCACGGCCACCAGCCCCGCGCGAAGAGCGCCTCCGCGGTGAAGATCGTGCCGATCCCCGCCACGACCCGCTGGTCGAGCAGCACCTCCGCGACGGGACGCGCACCCTGCGCCTCCCAGCGCCGCAGCGCCTCGTCGATGCCGGGCGTCGGCAGGTCGAGCACCGGCTCGCCCGCCCAGGGGACGCCCGGCGTGCTGTCGAAGTCCCCGTCGAGCACGTCCGGCCCGAGGTGCCCGAGCAGCGCGCGCTCCGCGCTGGTGGGCACGACGTCGAGCATCCCCAGCTGGTGACCGACCGCGGTCCACCGCTCGTCGCCCAGGACCGCACGCACCTGGGGTGAGCGGGCGGCGGCGCTGCGCTGCCCGGTCGGGACGATGCGCCAGGTGCCGTCCATGCGCAGGTGCGTGTGCAGGGTGCGTCCGTCGTCGAAGCGGGTGAGCAGGTGCTTGCCGTACGGGCGGGTGCCCAGCACCGTGCGGCCGACGAGGTCCACGGTGGCGGCGGTGGGCCAGCGCAGGTCGGCCCGCACCAGCCGGTGACCCGCCAGCGCGCGGTCGAGGTGCGCGGCCGTGCGCCGCAGGACGTCACCCTCGGGCACGTGGTCTCCCCGTCACGACGCCTGCAGCCGCAGCCCGCGCGGCGTGGTGAGGAAGCCGGCCGCGGTCAGTGCGGTGGCAGCCGGCGACGCCAGGACCTCGGAGGACAGCACCGGCGCGCCGTCGATGCGCTCGACCGTCAGTCGGCCCACGTGCCGCGCGCGTGCGGTCGTGGCGAGCGCCTCGGCTGCGGCGGCGAGCGTCGGCGGGTCGTCGGTGAACGTGAGCAGGGTCCGGCCTCCCCGCTCCAGGTAGACGACCAGCGCGCCGTCGACGAGCGTCACCAGGGCCCCGGCCTTGCGGCCCGGCCGGCGCCGGGGGCCCTCGCGCCCCGACGGCGGGTCCGGCCAGGCCAGGGCGGCGCCGTACGGGTTGGCCGGGTCGGTCGCCGCGAGCACGACGACCCACGGC